>CAYIFM010000054.1:0-4516 GCA_964362705.1 uncultured Candidatus Saccharibacteria bacterium
AGAACCTTCCTTTGTTTAGGATCTCTTTCTGCTTAATATCTTAGCAGATGACTAATGCTTAGTCAAGTTTTTGCGGTGGGCTTGAAAAATTATGCAAGCTTGTGTTATGCTGATTACATATGTGGTCACGAGAACAATTAAAGGCAGTTTCAGGAATTTTAGCAAATTTAGGACAGGTTTGTATGGTCTCGATTGTGATCCCGTTTATTTTCCCGACTTTTAGCGGTAAGTATGCGTCCACAATACTATTTGGATCTTTACTCGCATTGATATTTTGGTCGATTAGTGTTTTATTGGTTAAAAATATGGAATAAAACTATGGATCTTTTTTATTTAATCTTGGCCATAATTGCTCTCGCTTTTGCCATTGTCTTTTATCCAGTTATTCGAGAAAAGTTCCGAAAACACTAGCCAGAAAAACAAAACCGTCTATTCTTTAGACGGTCGTTAAGGCATATATAATTCTTGCTGTTTTTGTTACCCTTCAGTTACCCATGAAATCAGAGATTTAAGCCCAGATTTGATTCGTTCAAAATCAGGACCGCTTTTTACGCGAAAGTTAATGCGCGTTTGCTGGTGTGCCTCCGTTGAGTCATTGGTTTCAAGAACAATAACTTCCGCACGCTCGCTATCCATATCACGCAAAAACTCGCGGAAAGCCTTGTCCGATTTTCTGTTGCTTTCTAACTCCAAGAACCACGAGCTGTTTTTTCGATGTAAGGTTGCTTTTAACTGCACAGGCCTTTCCATGATCGATGCCTCCTTTCTACTAAGTATGTTAGCATATAGTTGATTATCTTGTCAAGCTTTTGCGGTGGAGCCTTCTATAATGGGAAATGGCAAATCTGTGAGCTTCGGAGTCAAGCATTAAAAGCATATTTTTAAGCGGTTCGGGGAGGCGCGAAAGAGGAATGGGTGAGGATTTGCCGGAGATAAAAATATGGTCGCCGATGTGTTTTTTATTTTTTGTGATGGCGATAACTTTACTTGGTTGTCCGACAACCAAGGCCGCGCCGAGCTGCGCTTTTCCTCCATCCACTAAAATAATTTGCGGATATGGCCATTCTTTATGTTTTAGCCGCCGGAAAATAACTTCGCGAAGCATGGCGGGATCATTTGACCCGCGGACGCTTTTTATTTTAAAAAGCCGATAGCTGTTTTTTTGAATTTTGCCGTCCGCGAAAACAGCCATTGAGCCGTAAGCAAATTTACCGCCAATATTCGCGATATCATAAGCCTCTATTCTAGCAATGTCTGGAATGCGCAAAATTGATTCCAGCGCCCGCAAAGCTTTGGCGAATTCTGTGGGCAAATCTTGCTTGATTACTTCCCGGTGTTCAAAAATTTTCTCAAGCGCCCTAATTTGGTCGCGGATTTTCCCGGCTTCTTCGTATTTTTTGGCGTCCGAAAGCCGATGCATTTCTTTTTTAAGAGCGCGCGCAAGCAATCTGTTTTTTCCGGAGAGGACTTGTTTGACGGCGCGGATGTTTTTTTGATATTTTTCGGTTTCCCCTGTGGCACCCTCAACACAGCAAAATCCCAAACACCTCCCAATCCGCGCGTTGAGGCACAATCTCTTATGCGGTTTTCGGCAAGTGCAGTATGGAAAAGCTCGGCGGAGTGTCTTTAAAACATTTCTTAGCGCGCCGCCTTCGGTGAAGGGGCCGATATAATTTGCATCGCGGTTTCTCTGATGAGTTATAAATATTTTCGGGCATTTTGCTTTTGAGAAGCCCACGAAGAAATACTGCTTGTCATCGCGCATCAACACATTGTATTTTGGCAGGTGTTTTTTAATAAGCTCCGCTTCGCGGATCAACGCCTCGGCCTCGGAGCCCAGTACTTCCCATGACACTGATTCGGTTTCTTTGGGTAACATGCGCGATCTAAGCCGCGCGCGCAGATTCGCCGCCTTTCCTATATATAGGATTTTGCCGCTGGCGGATTTGAAAAAATATACCCCTGGGTTTTGAGGAATTGTCCTTCGCCGGCTGGCGGATTGCAATTTTATAACCATGAGGCTATTTTAAGGTTAGAGGCCTAGATTGCAAGGTGGAAAGAAAAAAATTGCCTAAGCATGTTGTTTGTGATGTGGAGAAGCGACGAATTCATCTTAATGGTCCGATTATTTCTATTACTCCTCTTTTGATCAAGCGCGCTTTTGATAAACTTATTTCCATAAGTGCCGTCCCCACACAGTTGCTGATTTCCAGCGAAGGCGGAGATTATTACGCCACGCTGAAGATTTTTTATTATATAAGCAAAGTTATTGATGAAAAAAAAGTGATTGTGGACACCGTGGTGGTTGATTACGCCGCTTCCGGCGCCGCCTTGCTTTCACAAGCCGGGAAAAAGAAATTTGCTTATGAGGGCGCGACGATAAAATTTCACTCCGCAATACGCCCGTTTTTTGAAAAAGAAAGATATAATGCCCGAATGCATATGGAGGCAGCGTTAAAATTATTTCGGATAGATGCCGTGCAGCTTTTGATATTCAGCTACGACGGCAGGCCTATTAGCAAAATTTTTCAACTATTTGATGAAGAGGCGGAAATTACCGCCGAAGAGGCAAAAAAGTACAAATTAATAGATGAAATAATAAAGCCCCTCAACTGAAACCGCGGGGCTTGTTTTTTTGTTTAAACGCGCTAATTTTAGAAAAGACTTGAAAACGAGGAAACATGGCAAGCACGCTCAACGAAACCGTGCGAGAAGATGGCTTAAGAGTTGTTACGAAAAAACTTTCTTATTCGAAGCGCATAAGAATTTCAATTTCGGCGCTTGTAGGTTCAGCAGATGATGATGCAGACAAAGAGGGTCAGAAACACTTTTTTGAGCACATGGCATTCAAAGGGACAAATACAAAATCTTTGGACGAATTAAATGTAATAGTTGGCCAATTTTTGACCAGCAATGCTTATACAAGTTATCTACGCACCACTTATTATGCGGAAGCCGCTGCCAAAAGATACGATCTTTTAGCAGGCTTTTTATTTGATATATATTTGAACTCTGTTTTTCCTGATGCCGAAATTGCAAAAGAAAAAGAAGTTGTGTTCAACGAGACTGTCGAAAACGAAGAAAATAATTCGCGAAAAGCTTTGCAGGAAGTAAAAAAAATGTTGTGGACTCAAAATCCGATGAGAAAATTTGGCTGTGGGACAGAAAAGAGCCTTGCGGCTATAAGCCGAGATAGTTTATTTGAAGATCATCAAAAGTGGTATATTCCGTCCAACACCGTTGTTGTCGCAACAGGGGCAATTGAGCATAATGATTTTGTCAAAAACGTTTTTAAGCTTATGCCTGAATTTTCTGGCTCGGCGGTACGTCAAAAATGGGATGATGAAAGCGGTGTTTTGCCAATTGTAAAAGAAACCATTGTCCCGAGGCCCGGCCGTCAACAGGGCGCAATAGTTTCCGGATGCAAACTACCCAGGCTTTCTGAAAGAGACGATCTTGTTTTTGAGATGTTATGCTATATGTTGGTAAGCGGACCGGAAGAAATGCTTTTCCGCGAACTTAGAGAAAGGCGAGGATTTGTTTATGGTGCCGGTGGCGGTGTCTATGGCGATAGAGAGTTGGCTAGGCTTTTTGAATTCGGGGCACAGATGCTTCCGCATCGCATTGATGAATCCAAAGATCTTATGCATGAAGTTGTTTATCAATACCCATTGGACAAATCCCATTTTGTGCGTACAAAAAATCTTATGCTAGATGAACTTGCTGCCGGAGCCGAATCATGTGGTCATTGGGATCATATTATCTTGTCGCAAATGGTGGATGGTAAAAAAGATCTAAATTATTTGCGCAATTTTTTGCAGAAGAAACAGAAAACGATCGCCGTCATAGAATTTGAAGAAGTGGAGGCGTTGAGAAAAAAGTTCTTAGTGCCTGAGCGGACCGTATGCGCAGTAGTAGACCCTCGATAGTTCGGGGGTTTTTCATTTCTTGATTTTGCTTGACAAGAGGTGTATGATTACTAATTCATGTCTCAAGAAGCTTTTATCAAGATAAGGGGAGCCAGAGTTCATAATTTAAAGGACGTTAATTTGGATATCCCCAAGGGGAAGCTTGTGGTGATTACGGGGCTTTCCGGCTCCGGCAAGTCATCTTTGGCTTTTGATACTATTTATGCCGAAGCCGAGCGGAGGTTCGTTGAATCGCTTTCTTCCTACGCCAGGCAGTTTTTGGGCGTTAAAGAAAAGCCGGATGTTGAGGCGATTTCCGGCCTTTCGCCCGCGATCGCGATTGACCAGAAAACCGCCACTAAAAATCCCCGATCGACCGTGGGCACGATTACGGAGATATATGATTATCTTCGTATTTTATTCGCGCGCGCCGGAGCCGCTCATTGCCCGAATTGCGGCAAGAAAATTGGCAAGCAGAGCGCTGATGAAATTTTACGCCATATTTTAAAACTTAAAAACAGAACCCAAATCAATATTCTAGCCCCCGTTGTCCGAGGCAAAAAGGGCGAGCATAAAAGCGTTTTGGAAGAAATCAGAAGGGGCGGATT
>CAYIFM010000055.1:0-4362 GCA_964362705.1 uncultured Candidatus Saccharibacteria bacterium
ACTAGTATTTGCATAAGCAATAAATACCCTCGTTATCTAGGCGTCCGACACGGCCGCTTTTTTGTTTTTGGCTAATTACCAACCAACTGCGCTGATTTCTATGCCTAATTTTTCTTTAATGATTTTTTTGATTTGTTTGATATCTCCCTTAACCAAGGTCAATTCATCCTCGTAATCCGTGATTCTCTTAAGCAAGTTATCGAGAGTGGTTACAAGTCTGTCCAGTTTTTGATCAAAGGAATCCATTCTCTTTTCCAAGTGCTGAAATTTAGAATCAACCCCCTCTAAGATAGCGCCTTGGTATTGCGCGAACTTTTTATCCAATATTACTTCTAGATCCTTTTTGGTTATCGAGTCAGTCATTGTTTTCATCTTACCATATCTAATGCTAATATCAATCCACAAGCAGTAACGCGCGCGCAACTAGAAGTTACTGACTAGAGCCTGTTTGCCAGAGGGCCTCAAAGACGGATTTCATTATTTTGGCAAATGCCGAAGAGGCAACCGAAAAGCCGGAGCCATTGCTTTCAAAAATAATCACTCCGACTTTATCGTCAAAAATCATAATGTAACCGGGAAATTCAAATTTTTCCGGAAGAAATTTTACTTGGTGCAATTTTGGGTTTGTGCCCGGTTCATCTCCCGGAAATCTTAATGAGCGCATAAAAATTCCGCTTTTTCTTCTCCTTTCGCCGAAGCCGCGCTTCCCGCCTAAAAATTTAAGCAGCATTCTCGAAGATCCTATAGTCAGGATCTTTTTTTCTTTTGCCACAAGCGCTTCTTCGGAAATTCCTCGCAGGCCCTCAACAGAATCAAAAAATTTAATTTTAACTTTCCCAGCGGGCTCATTTATAAAATTTTGCAAAAGAGGAGCAAGGCGCTCGGCTAAAATCGCTTTTTGCTCAAAAAATGCTTTTAGTCTGGACGGATTTTCCGCGGCGTATCTTTGTACGCCGCGGTGAATGTAGGAGCTGACCAAGCCCATAGACGCCAGGTTTTCTAAAATATGATAAACGCTGGTTCTTTTGAGTTCCGCTTCTTTGGCGACTTTAGCCGCCGGCGCGTCAGCCAGCTTGAGAAGAGCGATATAAACCCTCTCGGTTTTTTCGTCCAGGCCCAATTGTTTTAAAATTCCTTTGATTTGCATATTTTGACGACAATTTTCGTCAACTTCAATATAGCAAAAATAAGGCTAAAATGCAAGTCCTGTGGCATTTTAGCCCAAATTTCAGAACAAAACACCTATTTCGGCTTATGCTTAAGATAGATTAAAAATAAGGAGAAAAATATGAACAGAAAAGAGTTTTTTGAAAAAGTAATAGGTATAGTCAAAGATGACCAAAATGACACAGCGCACGGGTACTTGCGAAAGATTCAGAGGGCATATTGGTTTGCCAAAACCGTGCACCGCGGGCAGAAGCGCGATGAAGGTGAACGATATTTTGAGCATTGCCGCAGGGTGGCTTGCTTGCTTATAGATCACGATGGTTACATTGAAAATAAAGCCGTCGGCATTATTACTGCATTATTGCATGATTGCATTGAGGATTGTTTTATTCCTGAAGGTATTATGATCCGATGTTTTGGTTTAATGATAGGATTTGTCAATGTTCTTTCTAAAGTCAGACCAATTTTTGATCCATTGACCGGAGTTGTGACGGGAACAATCGAGCGGTCTGATGATGAATACTATGCTGGCATCTCGGAATGGGGAGCAATCACTAAATATATTAAATGCTTTGATCGGCTGGACAATCTAAGAAGCATGTCGGTTTGGCCGAAAGAAAGGCAAGAAAAGTATATAGCGGAAACAGAAAAATACATTTTGCCAATTGCTAAGCGAACCGATAAGACACTTTACCGTTTGTTGTTGGAAGAAATCGCCAAAATCAAAAAGAAAGGGGGTGAGTAAGATGACAATTTCTAGAGCAGATATTAAGCGTTGGTTTCGGAACGGAAAAAAGAACGGGGCGACTCATATGATTGTTGTTTGCGACACTTTTGATTATGAAGACTATCCGGTTTATGTTGAGAAGGGTGAGAGCGTTTTTGATTAAAGCGGCTTCGGCCGCTTTTTATTTTTCGGGGTTGTATACAAAATCTCACGATCGGAAGAAAGTGTATACAGCAGTTTTGTTTACTTGTTTTCCACAGCATTAGTTTGCGGGATATTTTTTAAAATGCTAGTTTTTTAAGAGATTTCTGAAATCATATGCGTAAAATGAGGAACTCTCCGGAGCGTCCGAATTGGGATGAGCTTTTTATCGCGATTGCCGTTTTAGGATCTTCCAGGGGAACTTGCGACAGGCTCCGAACTTCATGCGTTCTCGCCAAAAATAACCGCATTGTCGGTTCCGGATACAACGGTGCTGTTTCCGGGCTCCCAAACTGCGATGAGGACGGACATTTAATGATTAACGATCATTGCGTGCGCACTTTGCACGGAGAAGACAATGCCATTGCCAATGCCGTTTCCGGTTTAGATGGGGCAACGGCGTATATCATTGCTACTCCTTGCTTGGGATGCGTCAAAAAAATGTTGCAGTACGGAGTTAAGCGGATTGTGTATGTCGGTGTGTATGATAATGGTCTGGGGTCGGAGTTTATCGCGGAAATTTGCAGAGAAAAAGGAGTTCCTTTGGAGCAATGGACGAATGATCCCAAAAAAGTTGCTGCAATATTTCAGAAAATTTTTACGCGCCTAAACAATTCCGGCGGCATTTTCCAAGATTTTAATTTAGCCGTTGTTCCCTTTGATATGCGTGAAAGTGCTAAAATGGAGAAAAAATGCAAAAAGGCAAACTAATTGTTATCGAAGGGCCCGATGGCTCCGGGAAGACTGAGCAGTGGAAGCTTTTAGCGCAAAGTTTCAAAAAAGAAGGGTATCAAATTGAGCTTGTAGATTTTCCGCAGTACAGCAAAGTTTCGGCCGGGCTTATCGGCAATTATCTGCGCGGGATTTACGGAAAGCCCGATGACGTATCTTCATGTGTCGCCTCGCTTTTTTACGCTCTTGATAGGTATGACCTCTCTTTTAGAATGCGTCAGTGGCTGGCGGAAGAAAAAATTATTTTGGCTAATCGCTATGTGGCTTCCAACGGCGGCCACCAGGGCGGCAAAATTCACAACGAGCGCGAAAGAAAAAATTTTCTGAAATGGCTTTACCGGACCGAATATGAAATTTTAGGGATTCCCAAGCCAGATATTAACGTATTTCTAGATTTGCCGATTGAAGTGAGTTTGCGGCTTATAAAAAAACGCGGTCTAACTCCGGACGGGCATGAAAATATTCAGCATTTAAGAAACGCTCACGCTTCTTACCACGCGATGATTAAGGAGTTTCCAAGAGAATTTTTGGTCATAAATTGCATGCGCGGCCGCAAATTGAGGTTGCCGGAAGACATTCACGAAGAAGTTTTGAGCAAAATAAAAGAAAAATTAAGGCTGTAAAAATAAAAAGCCAAGAGTAGTTACTCTCGGCTTTTTTCTTTATCCTCTAAAATTGCCAGTTTTCTTTGGGTAGCGAGCTCCGCGGCTATCCGTGTCAACTCCGGATCTTCGCCGCGGTTCACGAATTTCATGGCGGCGCCGGTTATGGGGTGGATTTCTGAAAGCAGGCGGTGCATTTCTTTTACAACTTTGCGGTAACCGGGATGCCCTTGCGGCTGCGTGCGGAGTTCGTGCAAGTGAAATGCCTCGCGCGCGTTTTCAACGAATCGGAAACGCATGCGGTGGCCAAGCAAAGTGGCGTACTGCGCTTCTTCTTCAAGTCCGATTCCCGCCATGTAGTTATGCAAATCTTCTGAAAGCCCAAAGCCGTTTTGAAACATTTCTTCCATTCCGGCGTCTTTTACAAGTTTGGGAACATCGTATCCGTAAGCAGCCGTAAGTTTTTGCCATTCCGGCATGTCCAGGACGCGATGCCTTTGAAGATCCCGGAATATTCCGTAGTCAATCAAAAGCTCCCATTCGTAGTGAATTTTTTCAAAAGCTCTTCCGGGCTTATGGCGGTAGTTAAGACGATTGCCGACATAAGCGTTGAATACATCAAGCTTTTGCTCGCGCGGCCAAGATTTTACGCGATTTTGCAGCATTTTTATAGGCATTTTCATTTCGCTAAAAAGCATCTCCGGCGCCAAAATATCCAGTTCGTCTTCTTTTGGCCACCAATCAACGAGAGTAACTTCTTTTTCATTTGATATCGGATGCTGGAACGAACCGAAATACAATTTCGCAAGATTTGCCACGGCGGAGTTTGTGTCTTTCCGGTAAATTATCGCGGCGCCGCCCCGCTCCGGACGTTCCACCTGCCGCAAAAACGCGCCCGCGACTTTTTTAGATTCGCGCAAAATAGATTTCGCG
>CAYIFM010000056.1:0-4196 GCA_964362705.1 uncultured Candidatus Saccharibacteria bacterium
AATTTTTTCATCAATTTTTTAACTACAAAACCATGAAATACATAATATATGCGAGGAAAAGTACAGAGAGTGAAGAACGACAGATACTTTCTATTGAATCCCAGATTTCAGAGTTGCGAGAATTTGCCGCCAAACCTGCCGGCAGGCAGGGAAAAACTTACCTGTAACCGCGGGGTTTCGCGCGGCGTTTAAATAAGCAGAGTTGAAATAAAAATGGCCAAGAGAAAACCGCGGGTGCATGTGGTTGGCACGGGAACTATCGGCGAGCCATTGCTATATTTGCTGGCGGAGCAAAAAAAAGAACTTGGTTTGGGCAAAATCTCTTTTCATAAGCGAACCCCGCTGGTTGAAGAAGTCGGCAAAGTGAAAAGAATGATTGAGACAGGAGCTGTTTTCGCGGCGGACGAAGATAAATTTTCCCAATTTAAGGAATTGGGGTTAAATCCAGAATTAACGCATAAAGAAGCGCTGGCAAGAGCCGATGTCATTATAGATTGCACGCCCGAGGGCAATAAACTTAAGGAAAAATATTACCTCGCGCTTAGCAAAAAATATCCCGAAAAAGGCTTTATCGCGCAGGGCAGCGAAGAAGGTTTCGGCGTGCCTTATGTTTGGACCGTAAACAACAAAGCGCTCGACGGACGATTTATCCAAGTGGTAAGCTGCAACACCCATCAACTGGTCTGCCCGATAAATACTCTCGTTCTTAAGCATGGGGGCATTGAGAATTTAAAAGCGGGAAAATTTTTCATAGCCAGGCGCGGAAGCGACATCAGCGAAGACAAACTCAACCCGGGGGTAGAAGCGGAGCCCGCCAAAAGCAAATACAGGCAATACGGAACTCATCAGGCATATGACGCAGCAAGAGTCATAAAAACACTTTACGCCGAAAATATTTTAATCCCAATACATAGCCAAATTATCAAAGTCCCTACTCAATATATGCACGCGATGCTTTTTGACATTGAAGTCAGATCTCCGATCCACTATCAAGAAGCCCTCGCGAGGCTTGAAGCAAACCCATTGATCGTTTTTACTAATCTGAAATCCAGCAATCGAGTTTTCGCGAGAGCCCGAGACGCAAGCAAAACACGCGGAAGAATTTTAAACCAAACCGTGTTTTACAAACCCTCTCTGGATGTTTCGGAAGACGGCGCGCGTATCCGAGGCACCTGTTTTACGCCCCAGGACGGCAACGCCCTTCTTTCTTCTGTCGCAGCCGCGCTTTGGCTGCTTGATCCAAATACTTATAAAGAAAAAATGAAAGTGTTTGATAGATTTTTGTTTGATGAAATATAAAAAAAATTCCCCTTGCGGGGAATTTTTTATCTGCGCGCCTCTGCCGCCGCGACCGAATAAGGGCTCGCGAAAATCTGCCTGACACTGCGCAAAAGTTTTACTGCCAACGCGAATCCGATCAAGCCGCCCATAGACACCAGAATCAAAACATGAGGTTCAACGTTGTTTAAAGCCGCCTCTATATACTTGGGCAGGCCCCAAATATTGTTCCCCAAAACTACCTTAAAACTCCTCATAATTTCAGCCACAAAGAAGCTGTCTGCGATAAGGCGAAGCGCCAAATAAACCGAACCCACGCTGCCTATAGCCATAGGCAGGGCTCTCCTCACAAACCAGATGGCGTAAACCCGCCTCATTATTCGCTTTTTTAGATAATTTGCCATAATTTTACACTTCCTTTATTACATCCTTTAAAACCTTGCGAGCGCGGAAAAGTTTCATCTTGAGCGCCCCTATGGAAATCTTGTGTTTTCTGGCGATTTCAGCGTAAGGTCTGTCATCCACATAATGCGCCTTTAAAAGCTCGGCAGCCTCCCCCGGCATCCGCCCGATGGTCTCGCGCACATGCTGGGTACGCTCATCTTTGTCCAAATTATCCTCCATTGCGAAAAGCTCCTCGGCGTCTTCGTCGTTAGCTAAAAGCTCGTCTAAATAACTCACGTCTCCGAAAGATTTTTTAAGCTTCCTATAATGCGTAAGCGAGGTATTAACCAATATGCGCCAAGCCCAGCTCTTAAATTCAATCCCCGGCTGCTTCTTGAATTTTTTAGCGTTTAAATAAATTTTTGTGAAAGTTTCCTGAACAATATCCTCGGCTTCGCCTTGGGAATGCACTATCCCCTGCGCCTTTCTTAAAAAAGGGAGTTGATATTTATCCACCAAAATAGAAAAAAGCGCGGGGTTGGCCACCGATTTCTTTAAAATTACATCGTCCGGCATTTCATTTAAGGGCTTTTGCGCCTCAAGATACATAAAAATATATTGCCAGAAATAAAACCATTTGACTATATTGACAAAAAACCTTATTTGAATCTAAATTTTCTGCGGAGAGACAATGGGTTTTTTGTGCTTTGTTTTTGTTCCAGCAAAATAAGCGTGTCGCCGGGCTTGTACTTAAAATCCGCGAGCCGAATTTCAAATTGCTTCCGCCCCTCGATAATGGCTTTGAAGTATTCCTCCTGAACTTTTTTATATATTTTCATCGCGTTTTGGACCTACCGGGAATCGAACCCGGACCCCATCCATGCCATGGATGTGTTCTGCCACTGAACTATAGGCCCGATTATGTTTAAGCTTGTTGCTCCTCGTATTGAGAAAATACGTAGAGATAAAGTATATCCAAAATCCCGAGGGACTGCACCAAAATCAAAGCGATAAACCAAGCCTTGTCCCCGCGTCTTGCCGCGCGCCAAAGCGCTTTGGCCTTCCAATATAGGCTCCAGACAATCAAAACCAAAAAGATCGGAGCTAAAAAGCCTAAACCGAATCCGCCCCAAAATGGGTTGGCCCAATGGCCATATGAACTAAAAAACCAGTTATTCATAATTTATATATTAATACTTTTTAACTTAAATTTCCAGTACTTCCGAATCCGCCTCGTGTTTTATTCCCCAAATCATCGACCTCTTCCCATTCGGCTTGATCATATTTTTTAAAAATACCCTGAACAATCCTATCGCCTCGTTCCACCGAAACCGGTTGATCTGAAAAATTGTAAAGCGAAACCATATATTCATCCTCGTTCCCCGCAAAATCATTGTCGACAACTCCAACGCCGTTCGCAAGCATCAATCCTTTTTTATGCAAAGATGAGCGAGCCGCGACCATAACCATATACCCGAGAGGCGGCTCGATCGCCACATTCAAGGGCACCCTGACAATGCTTTTTGGCAAAATTGTCGTTGCGATCCGCGCGGATAAATCAAAAGCTACCGCTCCTACGGTTTTATATTCCGGTAAAGGCAGGGATTTATCAATTCTTTTTATCCGCACGCGCATTAATTACATTCTATCCAGAAAAAATTAAAAACGCTAGATTTTGGCTAGCGCCTGATTGAGATCATAGATTAAATCCCGCGGGTCTTCCCGACCTACCGAAAGCCGTAAAGTTCCTTGGCTGATTCCGGCTTTGGCAAGCTCTTCGTCGGACATCTGCCCATGGGTAGTAGAAGCGGGATGGATGACAAGCGAGCGCGATTCTCCGATATTCGGGGCATGCCAAAATAATTTTAGATTTTCTAAAGCAATCTTAGCGGCGTCCAATCCATCTTTTAATTCAAAAGCCATCAGCCCGCCAAAACCTTTAGGCATAAGTTTTCTCGCTCTCGCGGCATTTTCTCCCACGGAGGGATAAAATACTTTGACGGTTTTTGGATGCGCCAGAAGAAATTTGGCAACCGCCTCGGCGTTGCGGCAATGCGTTTTCATTCTCTCAAAAAGCGATTCAATATGGGCAAGAAAAATTGAGGCGTTGTCCGGAGACATACAGGGGCCAGTGTCGCGAAACCAGGTTTTTCTCAAATCATCAATCAATTCTTTTTTTCCCAAAATCGCTCCGCCGATAACCTCGCCGTCGCCTATATATTTTGAAAGGGAATGAACAACAATGTCCGCGCCGAGTTTGAGCGGCTGAAGCAATGCTGGTGTTGCCAAAGTGCTGTCAACAACTAGCGGAATTTTATAACTGTGAGCGATTTTTGCTATTTCCGCCACATCAAAAATGTCTATCAACGGATTGGACGGATTTTCTAGATGGAAAAACTTTGCGTCGGCGTTAACTTCGGCCTCATGCCATTCATTCGAATGGTGCGGATTTTTTACAAAATAAGTTTTAATTCCGAGTTGCGGCAAAATATTTTCAAAAAGATGAAATACGCCTCCGTAAAGCCTGTTTGAAG
>CAYIFM010000057.1:0-4168 GCA_964362705.1 uncultured Candidatus Saccharibacteria bacterium
TGTTTGGCTCTATTGCCATCACCGATCCGTCACGCAAAATTAGAAAAAAGAAATAAGTAAAACCCGATCCCAAGGCGCTCAAAAGCAGATATGCCACCGAATCACAATATTTCTGCGTCATGTTTTAAACCTCCTTTATCAATTATAGCACTTTCAACATAAAAGTCAATAGCTATCTCTTCGCCCATTGCGGAGCTTTGCGGGCTTTTTTGAGGCCGAATTTGCGCCGCTCTTTCATCCGCGGGTCGCGTTTTAAGAAACCGGCTGATTTTAGAAGTTTGCGGTGATTTTGGTCAACTAAAAGCAAGGCGCGGGAAATGCCGTGCCGCAATGCCTCAGCTTGCGAATGAATTCCACCGCCGGAAAGTTTCGCCGAAACCCTATACGATCCTTCGACTTTAACAGCACTAAAGGCTTCTACGGCAATTTTTCTCATTTCCGCGGTGTGAAAATAAACCGCGTATGGTTTATTATTTACTAAAATATTCGGGGATGAAGTCCCTGCCTTGCCGGCAGGCAGGTTCTCCGCAAATAATCTTACCCGGGCAACAGATGTCTTTCTCCGTCCAACGGCTTCAAAATATCTAGCGGATTGCGGAGCTGGTTTTTCTTTATTGATCTTCGCCATGTTTTAAGACCAAATTTTTAATCATAATTTTTCTTAACTTATTTTTAGGAAGCATGCCCAAAATCGCTTTTTTTAAAACTTCCCGCTTGTCTTTTTGCGCGACCACGAACGCGCTCTTTACGCTTCTTCCGCCCGGATAGCCGGAATAGCGCGCGAAAAAACTTTCCTTTAATTTCTTCTCGGAAACATCAACTTCGTCGGCGTTTGCTATAACTACTTTCGGCAAATTTTGGGAGTTAGGCGAAAAAGCCGCGCTAGTTTTTCCGCGCAAGGCTTTCGCCGCCTCGGAAGCAAGCCTGCCCATTTTTTTATTTTTCGCGTCTATTGTAATTTCTACTTGTGTCATATTTTTAAACAAATTCTATAAAAGCCATTTTCGCGGCATCCCCGTCTCTTTGGCCGAGCCTGATGATTCTGGTGCATCCGCCGTTTCTTTCTTTAAACTTCGGCGCGACTTCCTTCACCAATTTTTTAGCCGCCTCTTTGGGCAAAAATTTTCTGACTTCCCTATATTCCGCCGACAGGGTGTCACGCGTTTTCGCGTGCGTAACAAGCCTTTCGGCAAATGGGCGAAGCTCCTTCGCCCGAGCCAGAGTAGTCTTAATTTTTCCGCGCATGATCAAATTCACGGCCAGGCTTTTTAAAAACGCCCGCCTTTGGTTTCTCTCCCTTCCGAATTTCCGCCCTTTTTTCTGGTGCTTCATCGCCTTGTTTTATTCCTTTAACTCAAGCCCTAGTTTGGTTAAAGCCTTTTTAATCTCCGTAACCGCTTTTTCGCCTACTCCTTCGAGCCCCATAAGATCCGTTGCTGATTTTTGAGCAAGCTCCTCCGGTGATTTAATTCCGGCGGAAAGAAGCGCGTTTTTAGCTCTGCTGGAAATTTTTAAATTTTCAAAACCGCCCTCCTCCGCCATATCCTCTTTTTGGATAGCTTCTTTCGGCTCTTCTTCTTCGTCTGAAAACGTTTCTAAATTTTCCAGCTGTGCTTTCATTATGGCAATCGCTGTTTTTAAAGCCTCTCTTGGAGAAATTGTGCCGTCTGTTTCTATGGAAATCCTCAATCTGTTGAAATCCGTCCTGTCGCCCACGCGCATATTTTCAACTTCGTAATTCGCGCGCCGTATTGGCGTAAATATCGCGTCCAGCACCAACGTGCCAACCGGCACTTTTTCTTTCATAAGTTCTTCCGACGGCACGAAGCCCAAGCCGCGCTCCACCGTTAACTCGGCCGAAAACTTGGCGTTTTTGTCCGTAAGAGTGGCTATATGCAGATCCTTATTCAGCACCTCAAGCTGAGTGGGGCATTTAATATCTTTGCCTTTGATTTCTTTCGCTCCTTTAACTTCAATCGTGGCCGTCTCGGGTTCGTCGCCATGGAGTTTAAACCTCAATTGTTTTAAGTTTAAAACAATTGTAATGATGTCTTCTAAAACGTCCGGTATCGTGGAAAATTCATGGCTCGCGCCTTCTATTTTCACGCGAGTTACAGCCGCGCCGGGAAGAGAAGAAAGCAAAAGCCTCCGCAAAGAATTGCCCAAAGTATGCCCATAGCCCGGGTAGAGCCCGTCTATTTCATAGACGCCTTTGTTTTCTTCCTCGGAATTAATTTTAACGCGCGACGGTAAGATGATGTTGTAATCCATATTTTATAAATAAAAAATTATTAATAATAATGTTTAACGCGAATAATATTCGACTATTACGCTTGTATTATAAGCCTTGACGAGCTCGGCGACCGAGGGCTGGGCAATTATTTTGCCCTTTAAATTCGCTTTGTCCAATTCAAGCCATTCGGGCGGGTTATATTTTTTCAACGTAGAACCAATATTCGCGAAAAGCGCTTTGCCCAAGCTCGTCGGGCGTATTTGGATTTCGGCGCCGGCCTTTAAAGAAATGGACGGAATATTGGCCCGCTTGCCGTTTACAAAAACATGCCCATGACTCACCATTTGCCTGGCGGCGGCGCGGGTCGGAGCGAAGCCTAACCTGTAAACCGTGTTATCAAGCCGCAACTCCAGGAAAGAAACCAGCGCGTCTCCAGTAGGTATTTTATGCTGGGATACTGCCGAGGCAACATAATTTTTAAATTGTCTCTCGCGCAAACCGTATAGAAACTTAACTTTCTGTTTTTCCCGAAGCTGCGTTCCAAATTCTGACAGCCCCCTCCTGTAACTTTTCCCGTGTATGCCGGGTGGATAAGGTTTGCGCTTAAACGCGCATTTTTCCCGCCCGCAAACGGACATACCCAATCTTCTGCAAGTTTTACAACTTATTGCCGATCTCATATTTTTATACTCTTCTTGGCTTAGGCGGTCTGGGGCCGTTGTGCGGAATCGGGGTTATATCGCGGATTGATCCGATCTCAAACCCCTGGGCGACCAACGAACGCAATGCCGCGTCACGCCCCGATCCCACTCCTTTAACCATTGCTTTTAAGGCTTTGATACCGGCCATTTTGGCTTTTCCTCCGATAAATTCCGCCACTTTGGTCGACGCGTAAGGCGTGCCTTTTTTCGCGCCGGAAAAACCCAAGCTGCCCGCCGAAGAACTCATAAGAACATCGCCCTTGCTGTCGGTGAGCGAAATAATCGTATTATTGTAAGTTGAAAAAATATAGGCAACGGCTTCGGTAATGCCCTTTTTTGACAAACGCAAAGATTTGGCAATGCTCGGCGCCTTGTTTGCTTCTCCGGGCGAATCTGATTTTTGAATTATTCTTTTTTTACCCATAATTTTATTTTTTCTCCATTTTACGCTTCCCTGACATCATTGTCTTTCTGACATTCCCTCGCCTGGTGCGCGAATTTGTTTTTGTCCGCTGGCCTCTTACCGGCAAACCGCGCATATGGCGCGCGCCGCGGTAAGACTTAATATCTTTTAATCGCTTAATATTCATCATTATTTCCCTCCTGAGTTCGCCTTCAACCTTGTGTTTTTTTTCAATAATATCGCGGAGCCTCGCGATTTCCTGGCTGGTCAATTCTTTGGTGCGCTTATTTAAGTCGATTTTTGCCTCGCCCAAAATTTGTAAAGCCAAAGGCCTGCCTATCCCGTAAATATAGCCCAAAGAAACTGGCATCTTTTTATTATCTGGTACGTTAATCCCGGCGATTCTAGCCATACTTTTGTTTATCCTTGGCGCTGCTTATGCCGAGGGTTAGAGCAGGTAATATAAACTCGGCCGCCTCTTCGCACGGCCTTACACTTATTGCATCTTGGTTTTACTGAAGCTCTTACCCTCATTAAATTATAATCTTTTAATAATCCTGCCTTTTGTATCATCGTACGGGCTGAATTCCACCTGCACCTTGTCGCCTACCAGCACTTTTATATAATTCATTCTCATTTTGCCGGAAAGGTGCCCGGAAACCTCTTTGCCGTCCGAGAGCAAAACACGAAACGTTGCGCCCGGCAACGCCTCTATTACCTGCCCTTCTTTTACATTTTTATCTCGATCCAATGTATGTGTGACCATCCTAGCTCCCCTGCAAAATAATGTCAACCCTTCTTGGGCTAATGCCGAATAATCCAAGCCAGAAT
>CAYIFM010000058.1:0-3948 GCA_964362705.1 uncultured Candidatus Saccharibacteria bacterium
GAATCCCAGTCGGAGTCTTCGGCGGCGCCGTTGCCGTTTTCTGGTTTTTTGGCGCTGCTTGAACTCACTCCGTTTGGTCCATTGATCGGCTTAGGATGAGAAAAAAGCGTGGCAGATTTATTTAAATGATCGTCCGGAAAGCCGGAGGCGATGACCGTCACTTTAACCTCTCCTTTTTTGAGTCTTTCATCCTGAATCGCGCCGAAAATAATTTTGGCAGCCGGATCAACGGAAGCTGTTATGGCTTTGGCCGCTTCGTTAATTTCCCACATCGTAAGATCCTGCCCGCCGGATATTGCGAAAAGAATTCCCCTCGCTCCGTTTACAGAAACGTCCAAAAGTGGCGAGCTGATCGCCGCTCTTGCGGCGAGTTCCGCGCGGCCCTCTCCGTGCCCGTGCCCTATGCCCATGAGAGCGGATCCCGTATTTTGCATAATCGCCCGCACGTCGGCGAAGTCTACATTGATTATCCCCGGGACGGTTATCAGGTCGGAAATTCCTTCAACGGCGTGGCGCAAAATTTCATCGCACATCGCGAATGCGGAAAGAAAAGGCGTGTCTTTGGAAATTATTGAAAGCAATTTGTCATTGGGTATGACGATTAAAGCGTCCACTGCTTCGCGCAGCCGCAAAAGTCCGCTCTCCGCTATTTTGGCCCGCTCCGCTCCTTCAAACGCGAAAGGCCTTGTGACTACTCCGATAGTGAGAGCTCCGTGCGCTTTGGCGGCCTGCGCGATAATTGAGGAAGCTCCTGTGCCGGTGCCTCCGCCCATCCCGCAAGTTATAAAAACCATATCCGCTCCTTTAAGCGTTTCCTGAATTTCGTCTTTGGTTTCTTCGGCCGCTTGCCGGCCAAGCTCCGGATTCATTCCGGTGCCGAGGCCTTTGGTTATGCCTTTACCTATTCTTATTTTTTTAGAGGCCAAACTTTGGTGAAGGTCTTGCGCGTCGGTGTTTACGGCAACAAACTCAACCCCACGCACTTTTGAGCGGATCATATGGTTAACTGCGTTTTTGCCCGATCCTCCGACTCCTATAACTTTTATTCGGGCGAACGATTCAATATCTGGTTTTATATGCGGCATAAATAGTTGAATGGTTATATCTTAACCATCAATAAAAATAGCGCAAGGTTGACAAAAATAAAAAAAGTTACGGCAAGAAGGCGCGGAGCCAGCGGAAAAATGATCCGGAGCTCCCGCGAAATAGCTGAGATACCGAGCTTTCTTTTTCCAGCGCCGTAAGCGCGATTCCCACGGCCCCGGCCCACGCGGGATTTTTAATTTTTTCTTTAACTCCGCCCAAGTTCGCGGGCTCCGACACGCGCGCCGGCAGATTAAGAGTTTCTTTGGCGAAACTTTCTATCCCCGGAAGATTCGCGCCGCCTCCGACAATAAAAACCCCGGCTGGCAGGAGGCCGGCCATCTCAACTTTTTTCAAGTGTTTCGCGGCGAGCTCAAAAATATCCGAAAGCCTTGCTTCAATTATTTCGGCCAGCTTTTTTTTAGAATAATTGCCGTAAACAAGTTCGTCTTTTTTTAAACTCGCGGCTTCGCTGCCGACGGCCCCATAGTTTATTTTTAATTTTTCAGCTTCTTCGATGGTTGTCTTAAAACCGATCGCAATGTCGTGGGTGATATGCGCTGAGCCTAAGGGGATAACTTCCAAAGAAAAAGGCAGCCCTTCCGCAAATAATATCACCGAAGTTGTGTAGGCGCCTAAATCCAGAATTATGCCCCCGATTTCTTTGTCGCGCTTGGAAAGCACGGCTCCGGCCGCGGCAAGCGGAGTAGCCATCATCTCCTCGACGTTCAACTCCGCCGCTTCAAGGGTTTTGATTGCGCTTTTTGCGTTCTGTGTTAAGTAAGTGATAAAGAGCGCTTCCGCTTCCAACTTGAGACCCATAAGCCCAACCGGATCTTGATTCGGCATTTCGTTGTCCACTTTGTAATGCAGGGGAATTTTATGGAGTATTTCGCGATTTTGCAGTTTTGTTAAATTATCTTCGCTGGTTTTAACGGCTCTCTTCACGTCTTCTTTCGTTATTTCCCCGTCTGCTCTGGAAATCGCTACTATACCCTTGGCTTTTTGGAAACCGAGGCCTATGCCGCCGAGCCCGATGTAATAAGCGGTGTTTTTAATGTTGGCGGATTTTTTTAAAGATTCTAAGGCTTCTTTCAATGCCAATCCAGTTTCTTCCGGCTCGATAATAATTCCTTTGCGTATTCCTTTAGAAACCGCCCCGCCGACCCCCAAAACTCTCGGCAGATTTTCTCCTGGCACGACTTCAAGCGCCACTACTTTTATGGAGTCCGTACCCAGATCTATACCGATTACAGTTTTTTTTACGCTCATGATTGAAGCGATTTAAATAAGGCCCTTTCTTTTTTTTGCATAAGTTCGGCTTGGGATTCGGTTTCGTGGCCATATCCTAAAAGATGAAATGCCCCGTGGGCAAAGAGATACGGAAGATTTGGCAGGTTTCCGTTCAAAAAAATTTCGCCCTCCTTTCTTTCCAGCAAAAATGAAAGCACGTCTGCTGATTTATTTTTATTACGATATTTTTTATTCAAAGTCGTCATAAGCAGTGGAGTCGCGAAAACTACGCTTAGGTCAAATTTTTTCAGAAATATTTTTTTGTAAAGTTTTTTAAAAACGGCGTAATGAATTGTTTTTTTTGTCAGATTTTTGAATTCAATCATTGCGCCTTAGCCAATTCTTCTTTTAGCGCCTCAGACACTCTGTCTCCAGGCGCCTTGCCTTTTAATGTTGGCATAATTACCTTCATTACTTTAGCAAAGTCTTTTTCCGAAACTGCTCCGGTTTCTCTAATGCCGTCTTTTATAATGCGGCGCAGATCGTCTTCGGGGATTTCCGGAGGCAAATATACTTTTAGCATATCGAGCTCTATTTTTTCTTTTTCCGCCAAATCGGGCCTCCCGCCTTTTTCGTATCCGTCTATGGCGTCTTTCCTTTTTTTGGCTTCTTGCGCGATCACCTTCTCAATTTCTTCGTCGGATAATCCGATGTCTTTTTTTAAGAGCTCAATTTCTTTATTAAAAATTGCCGCCGAAAGCATGCGCAGCGTCGAAAGCTCCGTTTCTTTTTGGTTCTTCAGCGCCGCTTTTAAGTTCTCGGCTATTTTTTGCTTTAAAGTGTCTGCCACCTTATTCTATTTTACCCAATTTGCGCTGTTTTTGCATGTCCTTTTCCCAATTTACGCGCCTCAAGGCCTCTCTTTTTTTCGCGTAAGCGGATTTTGGCCTGATTTTATACCTTGTTCCGCGCGCGCGCGTCAAAAAACCGGAAAGCTGCATTGCCTTGCTAAATCTGCGGAGAAGGCTCCCTGTGGATTCGTTTTCTTTTTTTCTAATTTCTACCATGTTTTTATTTCCATCCCCCTAAAAGATGGAGATGTATATGATCTATAATTTGCCCGCCGTCTCTGCCGACGTTAAACACCAATTTATAGCCGGAAAGCCCAAGTTTTTCGGCGGCGGCTTTGGCTTCGCAAATCAAATGCCCCATTAAAGCTTCGTCTTCGTGCCCTACCTCTTTAATGGAAGGTATGTGTTTTTTGGAAACGACCAGATAATGAATTGGCGCCGACGGCTTGATGTCCTTAAAGATAACAGCTTCCGGCGTTTCCCGCAACACCTCCGCCGGAATCTCCTTTTTTACGATTTTACAAAAAATACAGTCATCCATTTTATTTAAAATAGAAAGATCGTTTGAGCCCATTTGCCAATCTTTTCAAAAATTTGCCGTTGTATTTTTTAGTGGCTCTAAAAGCCGCTACAACTTCTTTAGTGTTATGAGTAAATGGAGGCGCAAAAATATCTTCATATTCTTTTTTGGGGATGGTTATCGTAGCCATATCATCAGTCTAGCAAAAATCAAATACTTTTACAAGTTATTATTTTCCGGTTTGTGTAAAAATTTCTTTAT
>CAYIFM010000059.1:0-3944 GCA_964362705.1 uncultured Candidatus Saccharibacteria bacterium
AGGACATAGCGTTCTCAACGCTAGAACATCGGTTCAAATCCGATACGCGGTGCACTTAATATAAAACCCGGGTTCCCTGCCCGCAATCGCCTGGAGCGATAGCGACTGGCAGGCGGGGAATCCCGGTGGCGCTACAAATTTGAACTAAATACTATTTAAAAACTCGGAAATTATTTCGGTGGTTTCTTTTGGTTTTTCTTCTGTAGGCATATGGCCGCAGTCGGGGATAACGGCTAATTTTGAGTTGGGGATTGTTTGATTGAGTTTTTGGCCGACTGAAAGAGGGATAACTTTATCCTGTTCGCCCCAAATAATTAGGGTGGGTATTTTAATTTCCCTGTATTTTGATGTTATTTCATCAATATTTTTCGGGATTATCTTTTTTGCGGTTGTAATAAGCGCGTGAGAACTTCCCGCTAAGTCAAAAAAACGGCTGTAATTTTTTACCATTTCGTCGGTGATTTTTGTATCGTCAAAAAAACATTTTTTAAGCACTAATTTTACGCAAAGCTTGGCGGGGAAAAAGGCAAGAATAAGTTTATTTAAAATAGGGATTTTTAAAATTTGAATAAATGCCGGTAAGCGCTGCTTGTAGGCCGGACTGTCGAGAAGAATAAGACCTTTGAGGGGATTATTTTCCATTTTTATGCATCGTAAGGCGGTTTGCAGAGCCACTGCGCCGCCTATGGAGTGTCCGGCTAAAATTAAATTTCGCAGATTATTTTTTTGAATAAAGCTTATGATGATTTCAGCCTGATCGCTTATCGAATATTTATCGTCGAGTGGCTTATCGGACTTGCCGAAGCCCTTGAGGTCAATTAAAAATAATCTATTTTTTTGGCTAAGCGGTTTCGAAACATCATGCCAGGAATATGAAGATACGCCGAAGCCATGCAACAAAATTATTGGGTCGCCATTGCCGAATTCATCGTATTTGATTTTTACGCCGTCATAAAGAAATGTTTTCGCAACGCTTTCCATAAGGGTATTATACGTAATTTAGCGCTTTCGGGCGAGGAGAAATTAGCCGATTGACAAATTTTCTGGAACCGCTATACTGGTTAAGTGGTTAGTTCTTTGTTTAATCAAGAATTTGGGTTAGGAAGTTAACGCCAGGATCTGTCATACGTGACATTGCTGTGACATAAGGTGAGGTGGCGTTTTCTGAACGAAGACGCATAAAGATAATCTGGAACGCCTATTAAGTAGGGTTCCACGTTTGCCTCATGCTTAGAGCCAGCGCCATCGCCCTTTAGCCTTCCTCCTAACCCATCGTTTTTTTTCTGAGGGCGTGCTTTATAAGCATGCCCTATTTTTACCAAATTTTTGTTTGAATAAGGGCTTTAATCAGATATAATTTTATTAATGGAGCAGAAAGAGATTTTTTGGCACGCTTTGGCTATTGATGAAGTCGGGAAAGAATTAAGCGCGAATTTATCAGACGGCTTAAAAGAAACCGAGGTAAAAGAGCGCCATCGGCTTTTTGGTTTAAATGTCCTTCCCGAAGAAAAGTCCCGTTCGCTTTTCAGCTTATTTTGGGGACAATGCGAAAGTCCTTTAATTTATATTTTGGTTATTGCCGGCATTATCACTTTGTTTTTGAGAGATTATGCCGACAGTATCTTTATCGGTATCACGGTTTTTTTAAATGTAATTATCGGATTTTTTCAGGAGAATAAAGCGTCAAATATTTTAAGCGAACTTAAGAAAATAATAAAAATTAAAGCGTATGCTATTAGAGAGGGAAAGGAAAAAGAATTAGACCAATTAGAACTTGTTCCGGGCGATATTTTTTTATTGCGGCCCGGCCAAAAAGTTCCGGCCGACGGCCGCTTGATTGAAAGTTTTCACTTGAAGACAAATGAAGCTCCACTAACGGGCGAATGGCTGCCGGCTGGAAAAGAGTCAAAAATTTTACCAGAAGAAACGCTTTTGTCCGACAGAGACAATATGGTTTATATGGGCTGCGTCATAGAAGAAGGCCAGGGAAGAGCTGTAGTTGTCGCGACGGGAAAAAACACGGAAATCGGGAAAATTGCCGTTATAGTCGGAGAAACCGAAGAAGAAGAAACTATTTATCAAAAAAGGATAAAACGCCTAAGCAAGGTTGCCGGAATTTTAATAAGCGCCGCATCCTTGCTCATTTTTTTCTTAGGAATCGCAAGGGGTATAGATTTATTTCAAATGTTTACGACAGCGGTAGCGATGGCCGTGGGGGCAATTCCTGAAGGTTTGCCGGTGGCAATCACGGTGATTTTAGCTCTGGGAATGCAAAGAATTCTGAAAAAAAGAGGATTAGTGAGAAGGATGACGGTGGCAGAAACTTTGGGCAGCACATCCGTCATCTGCACGGATAAAACAGGCACATTGACCGAGGGGAAAATGCAGGTAGCAGGAATTTTTACCGGTCAAAAAGAATTATTGTCTGACGGAAATCATTATTTGGAGAAAATAAACAAAGACGGCATTGAATCGCATATTTTAGCGCTCAAAATTTCGCTTCTTTGCAATGACGCTTTTATCGAAAATCCCGATGAGGCGCTGGAGAAATGGATTATACGCGGTCGAACAACGGAAAAAGCATTGCTTTTAGCCGGCCTTCAGGCGGGTCTTAGTAAAAAGGATTTTGACAAAACAGAGCCGAAAATCGAAGAAAGATTTTTCGACCCCGTTAGCAAGTATGCCGCCAGTCTTCACAAACTTTCGGCCGAACAACACATTCTTTATCTGATTGGAGCTCCGGAAATAGCGCTTAATATGTCAAAATTTTTAGACGTTGACGGCAATGAAGAAATTTTATCGCCAGAAAAAATCAGGGAATTAACCGAGAAATTTGAAAGTTTGGCCGCGAAAGGTCAGCGGGTTTTGGCAACCGCATATAGAAAAATTAAAGGTCCGAAAATTTCTGATTTAGAGAGATACTTAGACAATTTAACATTTGTGGGATTTATTGCCCTTCACGACCCCATCAGAAAAGAAGTAAAAGAAGCAGTAAAGAAATGCCGAAAGGCGGGTATGAGGACGATTATAATCACGGGAGACCATAGAATGACCGCGAAAGCGATAGCTCTGGAATTGGGTTTAAGGGCGGACGAAAAAAATATCATCGAAGGGCGGGAATTAGGCAAATTAAATGATGAGGAATTTAGAAAGAAAATAAAAGATATTGAAATCTATGCCAGAATTGAGCCGAAACAAAAATTAAGAATCGTTAAGATTTGGCAGCAGATTGGAGAAGTGGCGGCAATGACCGGCGACGGCATCAATGATGCCCCGGCATTAAAAAAAGCCGATATCGGAATCGCTTTGGGCTCGGGTACTGACGCGGCGAAAGAAGCCTCGGATTTGGTGCTTTTGACGGATAATTTTTCGATAATCGTTGCGGCAGTGGAAGAGGGGAGAGTTATCATCGACAATATAAGAAAAACCATTACTGTTTTGCTTTCGGGATCTTTTTCCGAAATAATTTTGATCGGCGCAAGCGTTATCGTTGGTTTGCCTTTGCCAATTCTGCCGGCGCAGATTTTATGGGAAAACCTTATCGAGGGCGGGCCTCAGGGCATTGCTTTGGCATTTGAGCCGAAAGAGAAAGATGTGATGGAAAGAGAACCTGAACATCCGAAAAGCCCTCTTTTGACGCGCCAGATGAAAATAATAATTTTTGGCTTCGGAATAGTCACTGATTTTGTCCTTTTGGGTTTATTCCTGTGGCTTTTCAAAAAGAATTTTTCCATGGAAGAGATCAGGACGATTATTTTTGCCGCTTTGGCTATTGACACCTTGTTTTACGCTTTTTCGTGCAAAAATCTGAGAAAAAATATCTGGCAGTATAATCCTTTTTCAAATAAATATCTTGTGGCAAGCATCGCTTTCAGTCTCATGATGCTGTTCGCGGCGATTTATCTGCCATTTCTTCAGGATCTTTTAAAAACGCAGCCGCTTAA
>CAYIFM010000060.1:0-3912 GCA_964362705.1 uncultured Candidatus Saccharibacteria bacterium
GTGGAAGATCTATTGATATCCCAACCGGACACCGGGGAACAAGGGCTAGAAATTGTTGAGGCATTGGTAAGGTCGGGCAAAGTAGATGTTATCGTTGTGGATTCTGTTGCCGCCTTAACGCCAAAGGCTGAAATCGAGGGAGATATGGGTCAACAGCATATGGGGTTGCAAGCGAGGCTCATGTCGCAAGCTTTGCGAAAGCTTACTGCCATTGTTGCCAAATCCAACACCATAGTAATTTTCTTAAACCAGATAAGAATGAAAATTGGCATTATGTTCGGCAATCCGGAGACGACCACCGGCGGTAACGCCCTTAAATTTTATTCCTCGGTGCGGATAGATTTGCGGAAGCTCGCCCAGATTAAAAAAGGAGAGGATATCATAGGCAATCGAGTGAAGGCAAAAATTGTAAAAAACAAAGTCGCGCCGCCGTTTAAGGTAGCCGAGTTCGATATTTTATATAACGAAGGAATTTCTTACGAAGGAGATCTTTTGGGCCTCGGCGAAAAGCACGAAGTAATTAAAAAAGCAGGAGCGTCGTACACTTTCGGCGAAATTTCTTTGGGCCGCGGCTACGACGCCGCCCGCTTGTTTCTGCGGGAAAACAAAAAAGTCGCGAGCGACCTGGTGAAAGCTATAAAAGAAAAAGCGAAAGAGGGAGCCTAGACTTCCCAAGGGAAAACAATCCAATCAGCCTCTTTTTTTCGTAGCCAGATATGCGGCTTGATTTTGCTTTTCAGGTGCCAAAATAAAGTTACTATTGTGGCTTTGCGGTCGCGGTAAGGCAAAAGGGTTGATCCGGTATCCGCGATATCGTCAACAACTAAAGTTTTAGAGGTAACTCCTCCTGCCAGAAGCGGCAAATCTAAATGATGCGAAAGCTTAACCGCGATGGCAAGCCCGCCTCTGGGCACTCCATAGATGCCATTAAAGCGTTTGCGCGTTTTTTTTATGGCCAGCACCAACTTTGGGATGTCTTCTTCGAATTCTTCCCAAGTGTACCGCTGCTTTTTCATTTACCTAGAAACATAGGGTGCTAATCCTAGATTCCTTGCTCTTTTGATAGCTTGAGCTAATTTTCGTTGATGCAGAGAGCATGTGCCGGTTCTGCGGCGCCGGGCGATTTGCGCTTGCGGAGTCATAAACTTTCGCAGCATCTGCGCGTCCTTAAAATCCACCACCTTTATATTGGCTGCGCAAAAATAACACTGTTTTGTTTTGTTGATTGCCATAAGCCTAAAATGGGATATCTTCCGGTTTAATTTCGTCTTCCGGGTACTCCACGGTAGCTAAAGCCTCCGGAGCTTCTTCCTCTTGCTTGGCGGGACTTTCCGCGGAAGGCGGGCGATTCCCGCGCGGGCCCATCTGCATGGCTTCGGCGACTATTTCAGTTCTTTGTTTTTTCTGGCCGTCTTGACCCTGCCATGAGCGGGTTTGAATTCTGCCTTCAACCATAATCATGCTTCCTTTTGTCAGATATTGTTTGGCGATTTCCGCCAGGCGCCCGAACATCACGATATTGTGAAATTCCGCCTGTTTTTGTTGAGAGCCGTCTTTCCCTTTCCACACTCTGTTGGTGGCTAATCCGAAATTCACAACTGCTTGACTGGAAGGCAGCGTGCGGAGTTCCGGATCGCGTGTCAAATTTCCTATTAAAAATACTTTGTTTAAATTCATGGGAGTACTAATTACTAATTATCTACTAATTTACTAATAATTTATTCGTATATTTGTATTAAATTCGTAATTGGTATTACTTTCCTAAAATTTCTTCTAATTTTTTGTCTATTTCCGCGATATTGGACGCCGGTTGCAAACCCTCCGATGTTTTTAATATCGCGTCCTGGGGCGGTTTTAAGCGCGGCTTATACGGCAATCTGGCCGGCTGTCGTTTCCCGTGGGATAACATGTATCTTAACACTTCTTTGGATGCTAAAGCGCTTTTAAGCGTTGCGAGCTTGTCGGAGTCGAGAAGCATTAAAAAACTTGCCAAGTATGCTTCCGTTATTTTTTTTATCGGATACGCCAAGCGTTTTTTTGTTACATCTCCATCGTGCTCTATCAAGCCTCCGGCGTTTTGCGCTCCGTCTTTTATTGATTGATGAAAAGACCGCGCCTCCTCTTCAGAATAGGCCGGACTTATTAAATATGCCACCTCATACAACGTTTGGCTCTTATCCATTGGGTTTATGGTAGCATGTGTATTTTCTGGTTTCAAGAGCAAAATGAAAACGCCCTAATTAGGGCGCTCAATATATCTCTGCACTACCACTTTTCCATCTTTGTCTAAGAGCGTTATGATTGCGGCTAAAATATCGCCTGACCGATCTCGTTTCAGATCGATTTTCGGTTGTTGCGCATAAGCTGAATGCCATTTACCTTCTTGAAATACTGCAACCACATGATCTTCTCTGTCTTTTGGATTTTTACTTTTGGCTGGCCGCTTGCTGCTATCGCAAGCCCATGCCTTAAACACAACTTGCCCGAAATAAGAATGAACTCCCAGTTTTAATCCACGAAGTTTCTTATGCTGATAGTAACGCGCGTTATGGATTTCTATTCCGTCTTTATTAGAGCTCAGCCTTTTGCCGCCAGCTTCTTCCCATAATTCATTTTTTTCATCTGGAACCTCTGTTTGGGCGAAGGGAACGCAGGACTTTGGTTTAGGAAAAGCGATGGTGTGCAACCACCCAGCCGCTGCCAAAAATAAAATCACACTAAAACCTGCTACCAAGAATTTCATAAAACGCCCCCGTTTTTATCTAAAGATAAGCTAGCAAATCGCAAAACTGCTGTCAAATTTTAAATTCAATGACGTCGCCGTCTTTTACAACATACTCCTTTCCCTCGCTTCGCAACCAGCCTAAATCGCGCGCATTGCTCCAAGAGCCGGCTTCCAGCAGACGTTCCCAAAAAATGACATCAGCGCGGATGAATTTTTCCTCAAAATCCGAGTGGATCGCGCGCCCGGCGCGTTTGGCGGTTGAACCCTGCGGGATAGTCCAGGCGCGAGTTTCGTCCTCGCCTGTTGTAAAAAAAGTCATCAAACCCAAAAGCTCATAGGCGGCTTTTATAAGTTTCGGCAGTTCCGATTCAATACCAAGCTCGCGCCGTTCTTCTTCCGGCATCGCCGAAATATCATTTTCTTGGCTTATGTCGAGCGCAATCGCGTTCGGAAGATTCGGCAGAGGCAAATTGGATTTTGAAGAAATATTAAAAACATAGAGAGTCGGTTTAAACGACAAAAGCTGATATTGGTTCGCCACCTCTTGCGGTATTTTTTCAAAATTTTCCAACGCGCTAACAAGTTCTACGGCCTCTTTTTTGCCACCCCTTGCTTCTTTTTGCGCGTTGGCTTTTATTTTTGTGACAGTCTCCAAATCTTTCAGCGCGAGCTCGGTTTTTATGGTTTCAATGTCGGAAAGGGGATTAGGTTTGCCGGAGACATGGATGATATTTTCATTTTCAAACGCGCGCACAATATGGCATACCGCGTCTACCTCTCTGATGTGCGATAAAAATTTATTTCCCAGCCCCTCGCCCTCAGCCGCGCCTTTGACCAAGCCGGCGATATCCACGAATTCTATTATTGCCGGGACGATTTTTTTCGAACGGCTCAACGAAGCAAGCCGGTTGAGCCGTTCGTCCGGTACGCTAACCACCCCAATATTTGGATCAATTGTGGCAAAAGGATAATTGGAAGTATCCACTTGTTTTTTGGTAAGCGCCTGAAAAAGCGTTGATTTCCCGACATTCGGAAGTCCCACGATGCCTATTTTCATTGTTTTAGTTTTATTAGCTTCTATACTTCACTTCATAGTGCAAATTAATACGCTATCGCTGATTAATTTGCAGTCTAAGAATTAGTTTATAATAAGTCAAAATGCTTTTTGAGGTGCAATTCATTATCAA
>CAYIFM010000061.1:0-3871 GCA_964362705.1 uncultured Candidatus Saccharibacteria bacterium
TTCCGAAAGATTTGCCGGATACCAAGCTGTATAAACAGTTTGGAAATTCTGTCACAGTAACTGTGATAGAACAGGTCGCAAAGCAAATAATAAAAGCCCTGCAACCAAACGACTATGTTTATAGAAAACCAATCAAAAGAACAGCGAGATTACTACGAACGGTTGCTTAAAGCAGTCGGTTCGCTGTCAAAACTATTTTCCGAATCCCCGGAGCCGTATATTGCATACCGCGCGGCGGAAAATTTGTTTTGCAAAGCATTTGAAGCTGAAAATCTTTCACGCTCGGACGCTTCTGCTGATGCGTCAAAAAATCGCATTGGGTTCGGTATTAAAACCTTTTTACATAAAAACGGAAAATCATTTGAGAAAATTGCCGAGTTCAATAGCGACCATGCTTTATTTCGCGCGTTAGGAGCGGAGGAAAAAATCAAAAAAATTGCCGAGTTGAGAAATGAGCGGATAGAAACAACAAAACGTATATTTGGCCTTGAGCAAATTATCTATCATTGCATAACGCGCCAAGTCGGCAAAATACTTGTTTATGAAACTCCCGCTCCTCTCATTAAAATCAACGAGATAACGAATCTCAAAATAAACGACAACACAATTCAATTTTCGGACCCTTCGGCTGAATACTCTTTCAATGTTGCTAAAAGCACCCTGTACAAGAGATTTGTAACGCCTGAAGATGTATTGCTCGAAGTGCCGGTACGAATTCTTGAAGACCCGTTTGACCAGATAGAAAAGCTTATAACCGAGGCGGGCTTGATTTTTGCGCCTATCAAAGTTCAACCTCATGTTTTTCTTCCGCTATATTCTACGCGTGGAGGAAATAAGAAAGTGCCAAAGAAAAGCGGGCTTAATCAGTGGAATGCGAGCGGACGCCCGCGCGATCCTAATGAAATTTATATACCAATACCAGCATGGATACATCAAAAGTTTCCTAACTTCTTTCCTCCACGCGACCAAGCATTTCAGCTTACCCTGCCGGACAGAGCAACGATGAGCGCAAAAGTATGCCAAGACAATAACAAGGCGCTTATGAGCAATCCAAATTCTGCGCTCGGCAAATGGCTTTTGCGCGATGTTCTAAATTTTTCGGAACGCGAACTTTTGACATACGACAAGCTTCAGGCGATTGGTCTTGATACTGTTGTGATATACAAAACTGACAATGAAACTTACGATATTGATTTTACACGCATTGGGTCGTACGAAAAGTTTCTTAATGACAACGGAGAAACAGCCAACGATGAAGATTCTGACGATGATGAGGAATAGAATTTATGGACACAATAACGAAAGAGCAAAGGAGCCGAAATATGGCGGCTATTCGGAGCAGGGGCAATCAGACAACGGAGGTTGCTTTTTCAAAACTTCTCCGAATAAACAAAATTACAGGTTGGCGCAGGCATAGCCGCCGTCTTTTCGGCACTCCCGATTTTATTTTTCCGAGAAGCAAGGTGGCGATTTTTATTGACGGATGTTTTTGGCACGGATGTCCCAAATGCAAAACAAACCCTAAAACAAATGCCAAGTATTGGAAAACAAAAATCGCCAACAATCAAAAACGAGACAGGGAAGTCAAAAAACAACTTGTTCGCGAGGATTGGAAGGTGCTGCGGTTTTGGGAACATGAGATAAAAGAAAATCCAAATCGTATTATTAGAAAAATTGTTTTTTGACTTTTTCCGCCGTGCATTTCAGGCGAGCGGGCAAAAATGGAGGGGGTTGGGGGGAGGAAATTTTTGCCCGCGAGCCGAAGCGAAGCCCCGCCGCCCCGCGCTTTGAGCGCGGAAGCCGAAGCAGAAAAATTTTCTTTTCCTTTTAGAAGAAAAAAAATCGGCGCGCGCGAAATAAAAAATGCAGAGAAAATTTTTCTGCGAGGCAGGCCGCCGTAATCGGCGGCGGGCGGCGGGGCGGAACGAATGGATTTTTTTAGGAATTTTTGATAAAGTAGGTTCGAGCGAAATCATAAATATACTCCTCATTTTGTTTCTCGAACATAATCGTGTTAGAATCCATCTCGGATAAATCCTTCAGGATGCGTATCTTGGAGGGGCCGCATTTTTTTACGGAGATAGGTATGATGAAGATGAGTGGAAGATTGTTAGGAGCGGTGTTTTTGGTCTTTGGATTTGGCTTCTGGCCAGCGAGCTTGCTTGCCAGCCCGGTCTGGAGTACGGGATTTGAAGGAGGAGTGCCAACCGAGGCTGTTGCAAATGGCAATTGGCACGTGGTCACTTCCGACCAAGCGGCGCATTCCGGTACAAAAGGTCTGGACATTTCCGGCGCGACGACTTTTGGCGGCGATGTTCTCGCTTTTGATCTTTCGTCGGCCGGATTTACCGGTTTGATTGTCAATTTCTGGTCGAAAGTAAGAGGGGGTCTTGAATCAGTGGACGGAGATTCCGTCCGGCTTGAATGGTCGCCGAACGATGGAACGGATTGGGAACCTCTGACGGTTTTCTCGGGTCTGGCCGCCGGCGATTGGTTTCCGAATCAATTCTCATTACCGCCAAGCGCCGGCAACAATCCAAATCTGGAATTGCGACTAGTAGCGACGCTCGGAACTTCTGGCGATCGGATGGCTTTTGACGACTTCAGCCTGTCGGGAGTCTCAATCCCCGAGCCGATAACCATCGGCTTGTTGGCGTTCGGCGTGCTTATTACTGCCGCACATTACCGGCGTTTCGCCTAAATAAGTCCCCCCTGACCGGGGACACACCTCACCGCTCCGATGTCCATCGGGGCGGTTTTTTTTATTTTTTATTTAAGGAAAGTTTATAAGCGCCCGAGCCAGTGAAAACCAGCCCTAACGCCAGCGCGAGCAGAGAAAAGTCCAGTTCAAAACCGAAAAAACCGGAAGCCCATTTCACCTTGACGATCGCCACCGCCATAATTATCGCCAACAGGAAACCGGCCAATTTTACCCATAGACCGGACAGGATTGCCAAACCGCCGAGCGTCTCAATCACGGCGACCAAATAGGCAAAAAACGGCGCGAAACCGAGCGAATCGAAAAACTCCACCGTGCCAGCCAGGTCCTGAAACTTCGCCGCGCCGTGAGCCACGAACACGGCACCCAGTCCCAAACGCATAATCAACAAACCCACATTATAATTTTTTAACATAGATGGCATTATAACTCGGCGCAATAATTTGTGGTATCATTTCCGTTATGCGTGGCGTCCGTGGCTTCACTTTGATTGAACTCTTGGTCGTGATAGCGATTATCGGTTTACTTTCAAGTATTGTCTTGGTTAGTTTAAATGAGGCAAAATGGAAAGGGAAAGTCGCTGCGGCAAAAATGGATATGATTTCTATGCGCACAGAAATGGAATTATTGCGTGATCCCGTTAATAACACTTATCCGGCTGATTTTTGTACTAAAAATGGGATAAACCCGCTTTACAATCCGGCCAATCAAACAGAATATTATTTTTTAGCTGGTCGGGTTCCAATGACAATGACCGGGGTCAATCCTGCCTTGAAAAATGTGGTTGCAATGTCGGTGGCCATAGCAAAAAATGTGCAAGGACCGGATTACCCGAAAAATAAGAACATTGATGGCCCCCAATGTTTTGCCAGTGAAGTGGTTAACGGAAAAATCAAAGAATGGGCAGCCTGGTTTGATATCGGTTTTGATGCCACCGGCAATAACCCGGTCTTTTTTTGTATAGACAGCCAAAGTACGGCGATAGAGGTAAATGGTAATATCCCCCCTCATAATTGGTACGACGATAGTCTTGCTTGTCTCTGAAACTAGAAGCTGTAATTTAATTTGACACCCTTCGGGCGGTTCTGTTAGCATAAGGCTCTCTATGGCCAAAAAATCAGTGATTGCTCGGGCGCAGAAACCGCCCAAGTG
>CAYIFM010000062.1:0-3851 GCA_964362705.1 uncultured Candidatus Saccharibacteria bacterium
TTGCCGCCATTGTGTTCATTCAGCCTCCGTTTCATGTCGCTTGTTGAGCCTTTGTATAACTTGCCGTGCCTCTGGCTTTTAAGAATATAAACGTAATACATATAATACACATTAAACCACTTCGGCCCAAGGCCGACCAGCCTAGGGCTGGCAGCCACACCTCCATAAAAATTTTGCCTGTCCCGCCTCTTGAACGATGCGTGAACGTACTTTGAGCATAACCTCGGAGTTTGAAAGCATCAAGGTGGCCTCCGCCGCTCGCTACGCCCAGCCAGCTGCCATTGACATACCGGAGTAACACATGATATAATCTCAAGCAGTATTTAAACAGCTCTTTTCACCCTAAGATTACAGGCGAAATTCCAAACTATAAGAAGGAGGAAATGTGATGGAAAAAGAGATTCAGCCCGTAAGCGTTTCGGAATACGAGGCGCTGGTGCAACCGGTCAGGCCGAGAAGCCAGGCCGAGCTCTTCACTTACCAGATCGAAAAACTCGTAGCGGCGAAGCTCGCCCGCTACGAGCACGCCGATCCGTTCCGGAAGAAGATTCCGGAGCAGGGCCTGTTCCTGCTCGTCCCGCCAGAGCCCAACCCCCAAGAGCTCGATCTCAATCACCTGATGAGCCTAGTCGTACTCGACGAGGTGGCGGGAGCAAACTATCTCGACCCCGCTTACCTTAAAACCTGGTCGAGGTTCCCGCTGGCCCCGTGCTTCTTACCGACGTGGAGGATGGCAGAGCGCGACTGAATGTCAAGCCGTCAGTCTCGCGCGAACAGATCAGGCTCGAAGGCCGACATGCTTACACCACCTGGCGCGGCATTATCCACGGGGCGCTTTTCCCAGAGGTCTTAAAACACCACAACCTGGATTTAGTCGCTTCGCGGTACGAGTCGGACCGCGTGCCGTGCCTCTATCTCTGCGGCAGGGGGCCCGAGCTCTACTACTACTGGCATGACCTTGCGATTCCGGAGTGGGGCGCGCCGTCCGCGGGGAGTGTGCTTGTGCCTTGATCTTTGAACCCTTGGGATTTTGGCATCTGGCCCTTGGGTTTTGGAAAATTCAATCAGGATGCAACGGAGGAAGAGACTCGCGCTCTTCCTCCTTTTTATTTTTCAGGACTACTGCTCGACTCTTTTACCCACAGCCAGAGCAGGTTTTGAAGTTGGGATTTTTTTAGTAAAATAAATATCGAGAGTAGGCCACTGTGCTTTGGATTACGATTCAAAGTCGCCAAAATCCTAAGTCTTTACAGTCCGCCCAGTAGGAGTTGAACCTACAACCTTGTCCTTAAGAGGGACCTGCTCTGCCAATTGAGCTATGGGCGGAAGTAAAAAAATTATATCTGTTTTTGCGGAAAAAATCAAAACATGCTAAGCTTTGTTTATGCGAAAAGAACAAATAAAAAATTCTTTTGAAGTGGACGGCGTGGAGGTATTTGATACCGGCGCCGAATTGGTGTTTTTGAGTAAAAATCAAAAAGGGGAGGAAATAGAACATCATCTTGCAAAAATAGACCCGTTCCCCGTAAAAGATAAGCCAAGCGTCTCGCTTCAAGACGCGCTTAAAAAAGCGATAGCGGAAAGCAAACAATGAACCAGCTAATTAATTTATTTGATAAATACGGGGTTTATTTTTTTCTGGGGCTTTTGGTTTTGAATCTCGCGGTTTTGGCTTGGGTATTTATTTTACGGAAAAATTTTAAGAAAATTTTCGGCGGTTCACCAACCGGTGGCGTTAATTTGGAGCGCGTGCTTTTGGAGCTTAGGGAAAATCAGAGCGTATCGGTCAAAAATGTTGATGAATTAAAAATCCGGGTGGGCGCGCTTGAGTCGGCTTTGCCGAAAGATATCCGCCGAGTCGGCCTTGTAAGATATAATCCGTTTTCCGACGCTGGGGGAGACCAAAGCTTTGTTTTGGCGCTTTTAAACGATTTTAAGGACGGCGTTGTGGTAACTTCCCTTTACGGGCGCGAGGTCAATCGCATTTACGCGAAGCCGATTCAAAATGGCGGCTCGACTTACCAATTAACGGCGGAAGAAAAAACGGCAATAGAAAATGCAAAATAGACCACCAATAGTAGTCGTTATGGGACATATCGATCATGGCAAGACCACTCTTTTGGATTATATAAGGAAATCAAATGTCGCGGCTAAAGAATCCGGCGGGATAACCCAGCACATCGGAGCTTACGAAGCGGAATCTGGCGGCAAAAAAATTACTTTTATAGATACGCCCGGCCACGAGGCGTTTTCAAAAATGCGAGGCCGTGGCGCGAAAGTCGCCGACATCGCGATTTTGGTTGTCGCAGCTGACGACGGAGTAAAACCGCAGACCAAAGAAGCGCTCGAGGCGATAAAAAACGCAAAAATACCTTTTTTGGTTGCCGTAAATAAAATTGATAAGCCCAACGCGAATTTGGAGCGCGTCAAAAACGAACTTGCCGAAGCCGGCGTCTTTTTGGAAGGCCGCGGAGGCAATGTTCCATACGCCGAAATATCCGCCAAGGCCGGGACGAATGTCCCGCATCTTTTGGAAACACTTTTGCTTATGGCAGAAATGGAAAATCTTAAATCAGACGAAAGCCTTCCCGCATCCGGCGTTATTATTGAGTCGCACTTAGATTCAAAGCGAGGCATTACCGCGACGCTTTTGGTGAGAGAGGGCACGCTAAAAAAGGGAGAATCTGTTTTGGCCGGCGATGCTTTAGCCAAAGCCAGAATTTTTGAAAATTTTGCCAAAAAAACTATTACTGAAGCCGGCCCGTCTTCGCCGGCAGTAGTGGTAGGCTTTGATAAGCTTCCTTTAGTGGGCGCGGAGTTTAGAGCTTTTAAATCGCAAAAAGAAGCTGAAGCCGCTCGCCGCACAATATCGCTCGGGGAAAAGCCAAGTTTTTCCGGGGATTCAAAACCTGGTTTCAAAGAAGGCGATATTTCTTTGGGCCTTGTCATTAAAACCGATGTTTTGGGATCCGCCGAAGCGATTTTGCACGAAATAAATAAATTAAAAAATGATAAGATAGATTTCAAAATTCTTCGCGCGGAGGCCGGAGACATTTCCGAAGACGATGTTAAACTGGCCTCGTCCGCCTCGAATTCTTTGGTTTTGGGATTTAAAGTGTCTTTGGCCGGAGAGGTGAGGGAACTCGGCGAAAGACTGGGAGTAACAATCGCGATTTTTGAAATTATATATGAAATCTCGGACTTTATTAAAGAAAAAATCGTGAAACTCGCGCCGCCCATGCTGGAAAATAAAATCGTGGGCCGCGCGAAAGTCTTAAAAATTTTCAAAGATTCCGGGAAAAATCAGGTTATTGGCGGCAGGGTTTTGGAGGGGTTTTTAAAAAAGGGAACGGGGTTTTACGTGCTTAGGCGCGGGAATAAAATAGGCGAAGGCAAATTTGAAAATTTACAGAGCGGCCGCGCCGATGCGCATAAAATCGAAGAAGGCGAATTCGGCGCTTTAGTGAATTCTAAGGTCGCAATTCTTACGGGCGACGAACTCGAGAATTTTGAATAAATTTTAATTTTTTTATGGCGCACTCCAAAGAAAGATTCGCATCCTTTTTAAGAAAAGAACTTGGGATATTTTTATCCAGGCATTTTCCTCACGATCCGGATGTTTTTTTATCGGTTGTTTCCGCGTCTCCCGATGAATCGTCCGAGCGCGTGAAAATATACATATCGGTTTTCCCGGAAAACCGCTCACGGGAGATTTGGAAAGAATTGAAATTTTATCAAAAAGACGCGAAAAAATATCTTGCCGAAAGGATTAAAAGGAGGAAGGTTCCGCAAATAATTTTTTTGCCCGCTCAAACGGAAAACGTAGCGAGGCTTGAAAAACTCCTGGAAAA
>CAYIFM010000063.1:0-3809 GCA_964362705.1 uncultured Candidatus Saccharibacteria bacterium
CCACTCTCAAATCTGCTTCCATCCCCCACCCCATCCACACACAAAACATTCCAACATTCTGCAGAATGTTGGAATGTTAAAGAATCTCAAAAATTTTTTGGCGGGAAGTAAATCCTGAAAGAAGCCGCACTCTGGAGGGTGCGACTTCGAAATAATCCGCGAGCGCCCTAGCAATCGCTTCGTTCGCTCTCCCCTCCTTTGCCGGCTCTTTGACGGAAATTTTAAATTCCGAAGCGCCGATTTTTAAAACGCCTTCCTTCTTCGCTCCGGCTTTGGCCTTAACCGAAATTTTCATAATTTATCTACTTTATTGTTTCAAAATATCCCACATGGCCGGGTCTTCTCCGCCATCAATTTTGAATATCGCTATTCCCCGCACTCCCAATTTTTTGGCAAGATTAATTTTGTCTTTTATCGCGTTGGCGTCGCTCCACCAAACTATATTAAACGGCGCGGAAGCATTGGTCGTGGTAGCTTGCCCCAGTTCGGAAGAAAAAGAAGTAGTGGCTATGCTTGTATGGTTTGATAAAATAATATCCGTTGGCGGAGCGGAAGAAGCCAGAGGCGAATAAAGAAAACTTAGCTCTCCGGCCAAATTGCGTTCAGGCTTTATGGCAATCTCCGCCGCCAATTCAAGCGCGTACCTCGGATTAAAAGCCCACAAAAGATTATAGCGATAGCCGTCCTCCTTAAGCTTGGTAACTTTGTATTCATAGCCGTAAGTCGCCACGCCTATAACCAGTTTCTTTTTTGAAATATTTTTCGCGGTAAGATTCACTACCTTTTCAACCCATTTCGTATCGGCAACCGGAATATATGGACCAGGTGCCGATTCGTTCAGGCGCAAATCAATCGCCCCCTGGTCGTAAGTCATCAGCCTCACGCGGTCGCAATAATTATTTATAGCCACAAAATCATTGGCATACCGGATATCTTTGGGAATAGTGTCAAAACGGGAGTCGAGCGGCGTCCGCGCCTCAATTGTGCACGTCACCCACTTTTTCCCCATGCGCTGGTAGAGGCCTTTAAGAAAAGTTGAAAAATAATTTTTCGTCTCCGCTTTTTTGCCCTCAAAATCTATGTCTATGCCGTCAAATCCCTTTTCTTTAACCAGCATGGCGATCTCGTCCTCAAGAGCGATACGCGTTTTTTGTTTTGAAAGAATGCGGTGAATCGCTTCTGTATTGCTCCACATCACAGTTGGGATAACGCGGATTTTTCGTTTTTTCGCTTCGACAATGAGCGTTGTCCACGGTTCTTCGCCTATTTTCAGCGCGTCGAAAAGCGTCCCGTCATTTTTGACCGTGTAGCCGAACGGATTTATTTCTTTAAAAACATCAATGTGCGCCAAAGCGTCGGCGGTCCCCGTGGCCGTCCGCCAATAAGGAATCCAGCCGGATATTTCCAGAGGTGGCGTAGCAGTTTTCGCGTAGGCACCCAAAGGCGCCAGCGCCAAAAAGATAAAAAGCGTGGCTCTAACAAAAAACGGATGAACATTCATATTTATGCAGTCATTGTATCACGCTTTTATTTTTCCGTCATCTGCCAAGCGCCCTGCCAATCGGCTGGCGGAGGTTCATTTGAAAATTTCCGGCATCTTTCAATAAAAAGCGCCGAAAACATCTTATTTTGGTCTATTTGATTTAATTTTTTAAAATGGTCGGTTGCTTCTTCCCATTTTTTTTCAAAATAAGCCGAGAGAGCCCGTTCGCCCAAATCAATCAGCTCCTTAAATCCGGCTTCACCTTTTTTCAATCCCAGAATCTCATAAATTTTTATCGGTTTTTCTTTGCCTTTCACCGCGGCCAAATCCAACAGCCTACCGCAAAAATCATTTTTGACTTTATCCCAAGTATTTTGGCTTACAATAATACGGGCGCCGTAATATTTGGTTAAACCTTCGAGGCGAGAGGCAAGATTAACCTCGTCCCCAATCACGGTGTCATTAAAACGGCTTTCTGAGCCGATATTCCCCACCACCATCTCGCCGGTGCTGATGCCGATGCCCATTTTAATTTCCGGCAAGCCCTTCGCGATCCAGCCGGCGTTTAATTCTTTAAGTTTGCTTAAAATTTCCCACGCGGACTTTACCGCGTTAACCGGATGGTTCGGGTCCGCCAAAGGAGATCCCCAAAAAGCCATAACAGCGTCTCCGATATATTTATCAACCACGCCTTTATTTTCGGTAATAATATTTGTCAGCGCCGTAAAATATTCATTTAAAAAACTTACCAAGTCCGCGGCGCTCATCTTCTCGGCAATGGAAGAAAAGGCGCGGATGTCGGAAAAATAAACTGTCAGTTCTTTGGTTTCGCCTCCCAATTTTAATTTTTCCGGATTGGCTGAGACCTCTTCGACATATTGGGGTGCTAAATAAAATTCAAAGGCGCGGCGGATTTTTTTGCGTTCGGCGTCAAACGACAAAAAATTGTAAACGATATTAATCAAATAAACCGCCATCCCCAAGAAAAAAGCGTAAAAAAGGTCAAGCCTCATGCCAAAATTCAAAAATATTCTGAAGGCGCCGTAATATAACATCATTAAACTGAATGGCGCGACCAAAGAATAAGCCGGCCGGATGTTGTTAATCAACATGACCAAAATTAAATCTTCAAAAAATAAACTCAATAAAATCCAGCTGGTCGGCTCAGCGGCAACGGCCGCCGCCTGCTTGTAAATAAGGCCGTTAAAACTTTCCTGCCAGCCGGAAAACCATCCGGTCAGCGCAAAAACGCCGAAAACAATCCAAACGCCCAGCCAGATGAAAAGATTTTGTTTTATTTTTTTATTCCAGAAATTCATAAGCATAATTAAAGTATAGATTTTATTCTACTTATTGTCTTATTGATGTTTCTCATGCCTTGCCCTACAGGGTAATAAACCGGATAAATATTGAATGTTTTATTTTTCAAATTTAGAATTTCTTTCTCATTTTTCTTATAATTAGACACTTGAATTTTTTTACCGAGTAAAATTGAAGAAACCTGATTGCCAAATGAAATTATCTTGACTGGATTTATTGCATAAATTTCTTCGAATGTATTTAAGAGATATGCCTCAAAAACTTTATCTTTTAACGCCCGCGCGTCATCTTGCGTGCATTTTGCAAGATTGGTTATGTAAACAGATTTTTTACTTAACTCACCGTATAAATTAAATACAAAATCTTTTGTCCAGATATCTTTTGAACTTTCTTGGGTTTTTTGAAAAGTGGTATCATCCAAAATTTTTAAAGAATATAATAATTTCCATATATTTTTAGTCCATAACCATGGCGTTCTTAATCCGCTCCATTCAGGAAATGCTGAGATATTTCTAGCCGTTGGATTCATAAACAAAAACAAAAGCTTGGGGTTGCGAACACATCCAGCGCCGTATATAGCGTTTAGCTCTGAATTGCCATACAGATTTTGTAATCTATCGGCATCTTTATTCGCTTATTCGCGCGAATTAGAGATGCTATAAAATCTCAAAAATTTTCATAATCTATTCCATCGCCTCGCCGCGTCCGTTGTGATACGAACATTTTTCGCAATCCTCGTTGTGTCCTGGGTAGGGCTTATTCAAAAGCTTCACCATATCCGCGAGTTTTTGTTCAAGCTCGCCTAAATTAATTTTCACGAGGTCCACGTGACTTATAAACTTCACTTCAATTGATGGATTGCTTTTGTCTTGCACGAAATAATGGAGAAGATACGCACGGTCTGAAACTAGGTACCCGTGTTTTTTAAACATAAATCCGTATGCCGCCAACTGGTCGCGGTAATATTTTTGCTTGTCTTCTTTGGGCGCGTTGCCGGAAGATTTAT
>CAYIFM010000064.1:0-3704 GCA_964362705.1 uncultured Candidatus Saccharibacteria bacterium
GGAAACACTATATGCTCATTTATGCCTATTGTCAAATTTCCGGCGTGGTCTATGGCTTTTAAAGGAATGCCTCTGAAATCTCTCATTCGCGGTATTGCAAAATTAATAAGCCGATCCAAAAAATCATACATCCGCTTGCCGCGCAAAGTTGCCTTATATCCGACGATCATGCCCTCCCTTGTTTTAAAAGAAGCAATAGCAATTCTAGCCGGCCTCGGAGACGCTTTCTGCCCGGTAATTAACGCCAACTGTTTTTCAAGGGCCTCAACAACATCTTTCTTTTCTCTAATTTTACCGGTGCCGCTGTTTACAACCACCTTTAAAATTCTGGGCACCCGCATGATCGTTGTCCAGCCGAATTCTTTCATCATCTTCGGCGCCGCCTCTTTTATGTATTTGTCTTTAATTGACATCATATTTAAATCTCGTTTTTGCACTTTTTGCATATTCTGACCTTTTTTTCATCCAAAATTTGGTATCCCGCGCGCGCGCCTCTGCCGCAGTGCGAACAAAAAAGCATAGCGTTGGAAACATGAAACGGCGTCGGCAATGTTACCACCTCGCCTTTTTGGCCCTGCTTCTTGGGACGCTGGTGTTTTTTTCTTAAAGAAACCCCGTCAACCAAAATCTTTTCGCTTTTTGAGAAAACCCTAAGAACCTTGCCCTGCTTGCCGCGGTCTTTTCCGGAAATTATTTTAACTGTGTCTCCTTTTTTTATTTTCATAATTTTCATACCAATTCTTCGGCAAGCGAAGCTATTTTTGTAAAACCTCTTTCTTTAATTTCTCTAGGCAAAGGGCCGAAAATGCGCCCTCCTTTCGGCTCTTCACCGTCCAAAATCACAATCGCATTATCATCAAAGCGGATATAAGATCCGTCCGGGCGCCTAAAAGCGTTTTTTTGCCTGACAACCAAGGCTCTATGCACTTCTCCTTTTTTTACAACTTTTCTGGGCTCGGCGGCTTTTATCGTGACCACTATAATATCTCCGATGCCGGCGTATCTCCGGCGTGTTCCGCCCAAAACCTTAATACACTGAGCAAGCTTTGCCCCGGAATTATCCGCGATGTTTAACATTGTGCGATGCTGTATCATAAAACTTTCGTTATTACCCAGCGCTTATCTTTGGATATCGGCTTGACAGATTTTAAAATAACAGTTTTCCCTTCCGGAATAATTTCTTCGGTATGCGCCTTAAATCTTTTGGAAATTTTGACATATTTTCCGTAAAGCGGGTGTTTTTTGAGGCGAGAAACCTCCACGACCGCCGTTTTGGACATTTTGTTTGAAACAACTTTGCCTTTTAATTCTTGTGCCATATTATTGTTTTAAAATTGTAAGTATGCGGGCAATATTTTTTCTCGCCTCTCTCGCCTCTTTCACGTTTTTTGGGCGGGATTCGGCGCTCTTCATGCGAATTTCAAAAATTTTCCCTCTTTCCGACGCAAGCATCTCTTTTAGCTCCGCCTCGCCTTTACTTTTTAAATCTTTTATTTTAATCTTTGCCATAAAATTATCTTGAAACAATCTTAGTTCTAATCGGGAGTTTCGCCCCGGCGCGGCGCAACGCTTCTCTCGCCACCTCTTCCGATACGCCGTCTATCTCAAAAACAATTCTGCCAGGAAGCACTGGAAATACATACCCGGCCACATCTCCCTTTCCGGCTCCCATAGTTACCTCGGGCGGTTTTTTGGTTATGGGCTTATCGGGAAAAATTCTTATCCAAATTTTACCTCCTCTTTGAATAAAATGCGTCATGGCTTTTCTGGCCGCCTCGATTTGCTGGGAGGAAACCCAGCGAGCCTCTTCCGCTTTGAGGCCGAATGATCCGAAGGCCAAAGAAACGCCGCGCGTTTCCTTGAGCGTTCTTTTCGTGGCCATTCTCTGCCATTTTCTAAATTTTACTCTTTTTGGAAAAAACATTTTCTTTTGTATTTTTATTAAAAACTTCTCCTCTGTAAATCCAAACTTTTATTCCTAAATCCCCGTAAGGCAAATGCGCGCGGCCTCTGGCGAAATCAACATCCGCTCTCAAAGTCTGAAGCGGAACTCTGCCGCCCTTCAACCATTCGTACCTGGCCATCTCCGCTCCGTCAAGGCGGCCGGACAAAGCGATTTTTGCCCCCAAAACGCCGCGGGATCCCATTATCTTGTTCAAAGTCTGTTTAAGCACTCTTCTGAAAGACAGGCGTTTTTCCAAATCCTGAGAGATTGATTCAACCATTACCTTGGCGTGACTCTCGGGCGCTCTGACTTCTTCTACGGTCAGCTTAAGGACGATGTTGGTTTTTTTGCTTCCCCTTAATTTCCGTAAAAAAATATCAATGCTTCCTTTTAATTTTTCCACGCCTTCGCCTCCGCGTCCGATGAGCAAGCCCGGCCTCGCCGTGTGAATGATTAAATTTAAAGTCGCGGGGGATCTTTCTATTTCAACGGAATCAACAAGCATGCCCCGTAATTTTGTATCCAAAAATTCGCGGAGCATAATGTCTTCTTTCAAAAACGCCTGATAATCTTTGAGCAGCCAGCGTGATTTCCACGGCCTGATGATGCCCAATCTTACCGCGTATGGATGTGATGTATGGCTCATATTATTTTTTTGGTTCCAAAATTAAGCTGACATGACTTGACCTTTTTTTAATGGACGCGGCCGTGCCTCTCGCTCTCGGCATAAAACGCTTCAATGTCGGACCCTGGTCCACTCGTATGCTTTTAATGGCCAAGTTTTCTCTTTCTACGTTAAAATTATGTTTCGCGTTGGCCGTCGCGGATTGTAAAAGTTTGCGCAGAGGCTCCGAAGCGCGTTTTTTTAAAAAATGCAAAACCGCTTCCGCTTCTTCAACCGATTTTCCGCGCATCAAATCCGCCACCAAGCGGACTTTTCTCGGCGATACTCTCAAATAATTCAAGTTTGCTTTGATTTCGGTCATTTTTTTATTATTTCTTAGCCGGCTGGTTAGTTGGCACGGTTGCGGCCGTCGCGGCCGCGGCTTTCGCTTTTTCCGCCTCCTTTGCCTGCGTTTCCAATTCTTTCTGCATCTTGCCTCCGTGCTTCACGAATTTTCGCGTGGGGCTGAACTCTCCCAAACGGTGGCCGACCATTTCTTCGCTGATATTTACCGTAATAAAATCTCTGCCGTTATGCACCCCAAAAATAAATCCTACCATCTCCGGAGTAATCTGCGAGCGCCTAGACCAGGTTTTTATAATATTTTTCGCGCCGTGCTTAAGGCCTTTTAATTTTTTAAGCAGCTTGGGATCCGTGTACGGGCCTTTTTTTAAACTTCGCGCCATATTAGTTTTTTGTCCTTCGGCTAATTATAAATTTGGAAGAAGATTTATGCCGATTTCTGGTTTTAACGCCCCTGGTTCCCCTGCCCCACTTATTTTTGGGGCGCCTAGTTCCGCGAAGCGTGCGGCCCTCGCCGCCTCCGTATGGATGGTCTACCGGATTCATCGCTGATCCGCGGACAGTCGGGCGAATGCCCATATGCCGGGACCTTCCTGCCTTTCCGATTACAACCAAATTATGCTCTTCATTTGAAACTTGCCCGATTGAAGCCCAAGAGTCATTTTTAATTTTGCGCACTTCGCCGGAGGGTAGCTTCACGGTGGCATATCCTCCGTCATGCGCAACTATTTCAGCGAAAGAACCTGCTGAACGGACCAGAACTGCCTTGCCTTCCGAAGCCAAAGAAATATT
>CAYIFM010000065.1:0-3679 GCA_964362705.1 uncultured Candidatus Saccharibacteria bacterium
AAGAAAAGAAAGCAGGCGGCGAAAAAACAAAAGGATGTTGAAATAAAAAGCGTGAGAATAGGCATCGGAACATCGCTCCACGACCTTGAAATTCGCGCCAAGCAAGCGGATGAATTCCTTGCCGAAGGCAATAAAATAAAAATTGATCTGCATTTGCGGGGCCGAGAAAAATATCTGGATAGAAAATTTTTAGAAGAGCGGATTGTCCGTTTTTCGAACTTGCTTTCGCGCGCTTTTGAAAAAGAAGACGTAAAAAAGGGACCGCGAGGGCTTTCCTTGACTTTAGCGCCCAAAAAATGATAGCCTTTTGAAACATGGTAAAAACAAATAAATCTATCTTAAAAAGAATGAGAATAACCAAAACCGGAAAAATTTTGCGGTCAGGCTCTGGCACCAATCATTTTCAAGCCAAAAAAAGCCGCCGAAGCCAGCTTAGGAAAAAACGCTCGGTCGGGCTTCGCAATGAACAAGTTAGAATGATTAAATCTTATTTGCACCACTAGTAGCTTAATTAACTAAAAAATCATGCCAAGAGTAAAAAGAGGAAAAATCGCGTTAAAAAGAAGGCATAAAGTTCTTGGGCAAACCAAGGGTTTTCGTTGGCAGAGAAAATCCAAAGAACGCGCGGCCAAAGAAGCATTGCTCCACGCAGGCGTCCACGCGTTCCACGACCGCAGGAAAAAGAAAAGAAATTTCCGCGCGCTTTGGAATATCAAAATTAACGCCGCCTCGCGCGAAAACGGCGTTTCTTACAGCAAGCTTATTTTTCAATTAAAAAAGGCCGGAATCGGCCTCAACCGCAAAATGCTCGCCGAACTCGCTGAAAAATATCCTTCGGTTTTCAAAAAAATTCTCCGAGAAGTCAGTATGTAATGCGCCACATTAGTATTGAATTGCCGTATAATCAATTCGTCACGATCGGATGAAAATGATTATAGTGCAAAACAAATTAAACATTCACTACCTCCTGAAAAAGATTGAGATAAAAAAGAGAGCGCCGGAGAAGAGGACAAAGGCAGGGCCGGGAGAGAATCCGTAAAAATAGGAGACAAAAACGCCTAAAACCGCGCCGAAAACTCCCAAGATGGCGGAGAGCGTTAGATATTGGTTCATGCTTCTGGCGAGATTTCTTGAAGTCGCGGCCGGAATGATGATTATAGAGCCCATAAGCAAGGCGCCTGTAAATTTAATGCCCACGGCAACGACGAAAGCAAAAATCATGAGAAATAAAAGCTCCAACAGATGCGGTTTTTGTCCCGAAGCCAAAGCCAAATCAGGCGAAATTAAAGACAGCGTGAATTTTTTATAAAACATCAAAAGCAAAATAATAATTACGATTGAGGCAATTGATGCCAACCAAAAATCCAGCGAACTGATGTTTGCAATATCTCCGAATAGAGCGTCTAAAATATCTTCTCTGGGGGTAAGCAAGGCTCCAACCGCCAACGCTACGGTGAAAAGCACGCCGACTAAAGTATCCACCGGCAATTTGGTTTTATGTTCAACCGCCCAAATCGCGAAAGTGCCGAAAACCAGAAAAACCAAAGCGCCAAAAAATGGATTAAAGTGAAATAAAATTCCCAAAGCCACGCCCGGCAAGGCAACGTGCGAAAGCGCGTCCCCCACCAAAGCCATGCGCCGAAGAAGCGCCAGGGACCCCAGCATCCCGCCGGAAGCGGCAATTAAGCCAGCCGCGATAAAAATTTTTAATAAATTCGCGTCCATATATTTTAAGTTTCTTTATGAATATGGTGATAAAATTTATGTCCTCCGCCGTAAAGTTTCTCCAATTCCTGCGGAGTTAAGACTTCGCTGGGCGCGCCGAAGCAAACTTGCGCGCGGTTAAGGCATAAAACTTTGTCGGCGTAGCGGTAGACCACGGTAAGATCGTGGGAAATTAAAATCAGCGTCAGATCGTATTTATCCTGTAACCGGTGCAAAAGCTCGTAGACCGTCTCCTGCCCGGCGACGTCAACGCTTGCCGTTGGTTCGTCAAAAAGCAAAAGGCTTGGCCGATCAATCACCGCCCAAGCTATAAGAATTCGCTGAAGCTCACCGGCAGAAAGCTCCCCGATTCGTTTTTTTAAAAAATCTGCCGAAAGATTTACCAGCTCCAAAGCTTGGTTGGGAGAATAAGCCGAAGATACCTCCTTTTTTGATTTAAGCAAAAGAAATTCTTGGACGGTAATCGGCAAATCTCTTTCCAAATCAATTTTTTGGGGCACGTATCCGATGCGGGCTCCTCCTGTGAGACTGATCTCGCCCTCATACGCAACCGCCCCCAAAATTGCCCGGAGCAGTGTGGTTTTGCCGGAACCATTCGGGCCGATAACGGCAAGCGTATCCCCTTTCTCCAAATCAAAAGAGATGTTTTCCAAAATGCTCTGCTCGCCAAAGCGAACTTTCAAATTTTTTACTTCCAAAATAGGCATTTATTCTACTTTAGCATTTTCAGCATCTTCTCCAAAGGCCAAGCGTTGATGATGTCGGATTTTTCAGCCCAGCCTCTTCTAGCTTGGGCGATGCCGTGTTCCAAATATTTAAAATGTGCTACGGAGTGCGCGTCTGAATCTATTGACATTTTTACTCCGGCTTCCACGCATTTTTTTATGTAATCGTCTTTTATGTCCAGGCGGTCGGGGAAGGCGTCAATTTCCAAAATCGTCCCGGTGCGCTTGGCTGTTTTTATTATTTCATCAATGTCAATTTCTATAGGCTCGCGCCTGTTTATTATACGGCCTGTAAGATGGAATATTATATCCACATTCGGATTCTCCATTGCTTTTATGATTCTTTTAGTTTGCTCGGCGCGTGAAAGCTTAAAATGGCTGTGGACAGCCGCACCAACAACGTCTAATTTCTTCAAAACATTATTCTCAATGTCCAAAGAGCCGTCCTTGCCGATATTCACTTCCGCGCCTTTTAAGATTTTAAAATTTCTGAATTTTTTTTGTATTTTATCAATCTCCGCCATTTGTTTCAGCAATTTTTTTTCGTCCGCGCCGCCGGTCATGGCCAAAGACTTTGTGTGGTCGGTTATCACAATATATTCCAAGCCAAACTTTTCGGCCACTTCCGCCATTTTTTCAATAGAGTCCTCGCCGTCGGTCCAATTGGTTTGCGTCTGCAAATCCCCCAGCAAATCTCCGTAGCCGATTAATTTTGGCAGTTTGTTTTGCCGCGAAATTTCAATTTCCCCCATGTTTTCTCTCATCTCCGGCTCAATATATTTTAATCCGAGAGATTTATAGATTTCTTCCTCCGTGCGTCCGGCAATCATTTTTTTACCGCGAAACAAGCCATACTCATTTAATTTCCATCCTCGTTTAATTGCCATTTCCCGCAAGGCCACATTGTGGTCTTTAGAACCTGTAAAATAATTAAGCGCCGCGCCGTAGGATTCTTTGGGCACGACGCGGAGGTCGCAATCCAAGCCGTTTTTTAATTTCACCATCGTTTTGGTTTTTCCTTTCGCGTAAACATGCTCAATGAAAGGCAAACCTAAAAAGCGCTCCATTACTTTTTCGGGCATTTTAGAAGCCGCCAAAATATCAATGTCGCCTATGGTTTCTTTTCTTCTTCTTGTGGAACCGGCCACAATTGCCCGCTCAACTTCCGGAAAATTTTGAATCATCTTCTCTAAATTTCTGATTTCCGGCAAAATAAAACCTAAAACTTT
>CAYIFM010000066.1:0-3508 GCA_964362705.1 uncultured Candidatus Saccharibacteria bacterium
AAAAAATGCCGTTTGGGGAGGCGGATTTTTTGGTGCGGGTTTTGACGAAAGATTTTGGCAAGATGGACGCGCTGGCGAAGGGCGCTAGAAAAACTGTTTCAAAACTAAATCCGCATCTGGATATTTTGAATCACATCCGCATGCAATTCGTGAAAAACGGCGAGCGGGTTCCGACATTGATGGACGCCGAAATTATCGCCAAATACGACGATTGGTTTTCGGACGCGGACAGGCTTTCTATCATGGGCAGAGTTTTGCGGGTGATTGATATGGTTATTTTGCCGGGTGCCAGGGATGAAAAATTATTTTTTATGGCTTTAGGTTTTTTTGGAAAAGAAAAAAAAGAAGCGGATGCGCTTAGTTTTCTCCGTGAATTTTTTGAGCACGAGGGCCATGGTAACTCTTTGCCCGAAGAGCGCGAAGAAGCTATACTTAAATTATGGCCAGCCTTGAAGAGCTAAAAAAACGGCTTTATAAAGAAAAAGAAAATTTTCCGGAGCGGCGTACGGAGCCCGAGCTTTCTTTACCGGCTCGCCGTAAAAACATTCTTTGGAGAGAGCCCACGGCCAAGAATTTACAAAAATCGCGTTGGCCGGTTTTTGCCGTATTGTTTTTTTTGCTTATCTTAATCGCTGGAGTCGCGCTTTATTTTTTCGCGGGAGGATCTTTTTTGCAAGTTACGGATGTAAATTTGGAAATATCCGGCCCTAAGGAGATTGAGAGCGGCGGAAGGGTGACCTGGCAGGTTAAGGCCACGAACAAAAATAACCGCGATTTGGAGGAAGCCGTTTTGATTTTTAATTTTCCGGCGAGCGCGAAGCCTGTTTCCGGGGAAAAGCCTAGGGGCATTTTCAGAGTAAGAAAATCTTTAGGCATAGTTAAAAGCGGAGAGAGTGTTTCCGAAAATTTTGACGCGTATGTATTCGGCGGCAGAGGCTCGTCTCAAGAAGTATCGGCGGTATTGGAGTACCGTCCGAAAGGCACGAGCGCCGTTTTCGCGTCTGACGCGAATTTTGTTTTTTCCATAGTGCGTTCGCCGGTTTCCGTGGCTTTCGAAATGCCTTCGGAATTGCGGATCGGGCAGACGGTGGAGTTTGACGTGCGATACACATCTCAGGCTGAAACTGATTTAAAAAACCTTTTCTTGAATTTAACTTTTCCAGATGGGTTTGAGCTGGCTTTTTCCAGCATTTCTCCGGAACAATTGGCAAAAAACATATGGAGCATTGGAGATTTGCGTCCGGGCCAGTCGCGCTCACTTAAAGTGAGGGGAGTGATCAGGGGGGCATCGTTGGAATCAAAGGTTTTTAAAGCCTCCATTGGAGATTATGACCGATTAAACGGGACATTTTCCGCATTGGATGAAGCCACGCAGTCGACTCTTGTGAGGTCTCCATTTTTAGAAACGAACATGCTGGCCGGAGGAAGCGCGGATCATATCGGCGTTCCCGGGGAAGACATACCCTTTGAAGTTTTTTGGCGCAATAATTTGGATACGGAAGTTGTGAACGCTACTTTGGAAATTAAAGTTGGAGGAGACGCCGCAGACTTGAAAGGGATTCGCGCGGACGAGGGCGATTTTCGGGAACAGACAAAAAGTTTGGTTTGGACTCCCTCGACTTATAGCGAATTTAAAAATTTGCGCGCCGGGGATTCCGGAATTTTACGTTTTAATCTCAAAATTAAAAACAATTTAGCTAGAAATTCGGCGAACATCAGGCCGGCGGTGAAGCTGACAGCGTCTTTTAAGAGCGGAGGCAAAATACAGGGGTTTGAAGGAGTTGATGTTTCGGGATCAAACATTTTTAATATAAAGGTTTCGTCTAGGCTTCAAATCGCGGCTAAATCCAGCTATTTTAATACGGCATTTGTGAATTCCGGGCCTTTGCCTCCGAAAGTAGGCGTGGAAACCGTATACACAGTAGTTTGGTCTTTGGCAAATATGTCCAATGATTTGGATAAAGTCGAGGTCCGCTCGTCCTTTCCCCCATATATGAATTTTAAGGAGATTATAAGCCCCGCTGACGCTGATGTTAAATTTGATTCAAGCTCCGGCAACATTATCTGGAGAGTTGGGAGAGTGCCGGCTGGCATTGGATTTTTAAGTCCTGCGTTGCAGGTGGCTTTTCAGATAGGGCTTATACCGGCGTCTAACCAGATTGGGCAGACTCCTGTGATTATCAATGAAACGGATGTTTCGGCACAGGACACTTTTACAGATCAGACTTTGACTGCCAAAGACGAAGCGATTACCACCGATTTACCGGATGATCCGGTGCTTTCCACAAACCAAAAAAGAGTGATACCATAATCAACATGCAAGATTTAGAAAAAATAGTAAGTTTATGCAAAAGGCGGGGATTTATTTTTCCCGGCTCGGAGATCTATGGCGGTCTCGCGGGCACTTGGGATTTGGGTCCTTTGGGTTCGGAACTAGCGCATAATATAAAAGAACTTTGGTGGAATCATTTTGTCGGCTCACGCGATGATATGTTCGGCCTTGCTTCCAGCATTTTGATGCCGGAAAAAGTTTGGGAGGCCTCGGGGCATTTGGAAGGATTCGCAGATCCGCTCGGCGAAGGCCAGCGCTTCAACTTGATGTTTAAAACCGAGGTTGGGGCGATCCAACCCGAAAAGAAGGCCGCGTATCTCCGGCCGGAGATCGCGCAGGGGATGTTTGTAAATTTTAAAAATGTTTTGGATACAATGCGCCCTGTTTTGCCTTTCGGGATCGCGCAAATCGGCAAAGCTTTTAGAAACGAAATCGCACCGAGGGATTTTCTTTTTAGAGTACGCGAATTTGATTTGATGGAATTTGAATATTTTGTAAAAGAGTCGGAGTGGGAGGAGCATTTTGAAAAATGGAAGAAAGAAATGTGGGCGTGGATAGAGCAGGTCGGTATTGATAAAAATAAAACGCACGAGCTGGAAGTGCCAAAAGAAGATCGGGCGCATTATTCCAAACGAACGATTGATTTTGAATTTGAATATCCGTTTGGGAAAAAGGAGCTCTATGGCTTGGCTTACAGGGGCGATTATGATTTAAGGCGCCATATGGAACATTCTGGCGTTGATTTGAGATACACGGAACCAGCTTCCGGAGAAAAATTTATACCGCACGTAATTGAGCCGACCTTCGGACTTGGACGAACGATTTTGGCCGTACTCTTGTCGGCTTACAGCGAAGACGGGGAAAGGGTTATTCTTTCATTTCCGCCAAAAATCGCTCCCATAAAAGCCGCCGTATTTCCGCTTGTTTCCAACAAAGAAAATTTGGTCAAAAAAGCGCGCGAGGTTTATGACGGCTTGCGCAAGACCGCATGGGGCACGGGGCAGATCGCTTGGGATGATAGGGGCAACATCGGCAAGCGCTACTACGCGCAAGATGAAATCGGCACGCCTTGGTGCGTTACCATTGACTACCAAACCTTGGAAGACGACACCGTCACCGTCCGCGCCCGCGACACCGGAAAACAAGAGCGGCATAAAGTCGCGGAGCTTGACAAGT
>CAYIFM010000067.1:0-3477 GCA_964362705.1 uncultured Candidatus Saccharibacteria bacterium
CCCGCCGAGCCAATCGTTCGCAATTTCGGTTCGGATATTTTCAAACAGACACCGCAGGATTGAGCGCTCGTTCGAGAGACCGAGCGCTCTTATTTTTCAATACTTTTTTAAACTCTGTCAGGCGGCAGAAATGAGCAGGGGGATAAGATTCGAACTTTTTCGAATCCAAATTCCGCAGAGCCAGTCTTTAGTCTATTTCAACACACTCCACATCCCCGGGTCTTCTCCGCCGTCGAACTTAAAGATTGCGACGCCGCGCACGCCCAATTTGCGCGCCAAGGCGACTTTGTCGGCAATTGCCTGCGCGTCGCTCCATGTCATGTAGTTGAAGGGTACTCCAGTAGTCATTTGTGAGCCTGTATTTTGTGCGATCGTCGTGGAAGCGACGGTCGCTTGCTGGGTTAATGTGGAGTCGTTATCCGTGGGAGGCGACTTAAGCAGATTGATGTCATAGGTGAATCCGGCTTCATTCGCGCTGGTGCGGGCAGGAGTGATGCCAAGCTGTGTGGCAATGTCGGTCGCATAGCTCGGATTGAACGGCCAGAGAACCTTATATTGATATCCGGAACCCGGGAGCGGCGTCACTGTGTACTCGTAGCCGTACGTCGCTATGCCGATAATAAGCTTGTTGCGCGAGACGGTCTGCGCTGCCAGGGTGACCAGATTTTCAACCCACCCGGGGTCGGCGACCGGCGCGTACGGTGCCGAACGCGCATCATTAAGGCGCACGTCAATAGTGCCCTGATCGTAGGCCATGATCTCCACTCGGTCGCAGTACTTGTTCATCGCGATGAAGTCGTTGGCATAATCGGTTGCATCGGGGGGAATGGCCGCGCCGGGACTAAAGCGGTCTTCAAGCGGCATGCGTGCCTCAACGGTGCAATAAACCCACTTATTGCCCATGCGCTGGTAGAGGCCTTTGAGGAAGGTTGAGAAATAATTCATCGTCTCATGTTTTTTTGCTTCAAAGTCGATATCGATGCCGTCGAAGCCGTTTTGTTTCACTATGTTCGCTATCTCATCCTCGAGCGCTATGCGGGCGGAGGTGTTGCTAAGAATGCGATGTATGGTGTCGCCGTTGCCCCACATGACCGTCGGGATAACACGGACTTTTGCGGCCTTGGCCGCGGCAATGAAGGATGTCCATGGTTCTTGCGATAGATGCGCGGTGTCGACGAGTGTGCCGTCGGATTTCATTGTGTAGCCAAACGGCATCACGCTCGTAAGTTGCGAGAGGCGAGGCAGAACATCGCGCGTGCCGGTCGCCGAGCGCCAATAAGGAATCCAGCCGGAAATCTCAAATGTTCCGGTAGCGGCGGCGGTGAGCGTCGCGCTAAGCGTGGCGGGATTTTTCGGATAGGCGGTGGCGCTGGTTAGCGCGGCTTGGGTTTTTGGTCCGTAGATGCCGTAACCTTGCGCGGCCGAATCCGAGCAGATGATGTTTTGGGCGCATTGGAATTTTTTCACCGCAGTTTGCGTGAGCGCGCCAAAGAAGCCGGTGTTATAACCCTCGGCGAGATAGCCTTGGGCAATGAGTTTATTTTGGAGGGTCGCGACGTCGTTTCCCGAGAACCCAAGTGAGAGTGAGCGCGCTGTTGCGAGAGTGCTCGATGGCATGAGGAAAAAGAACAATAATAATAGGAACGAAACGGCTGCGAGCGCGCGCGTCATATTTATATGATAGCAAGCGCGCAATCTTTATTCAATATTGTTTTTTTATTTATGGTGCGATAAGATTTTTTTAAACGGAGGTTTTTTAACATTATTTATGAAAGGAGAGGAGAGATATGACTAAAGAGGGCCTTATTGTTTGCATCATACTAAACCTCCCGGCGTCATTCATCAAAATAGAAAGAAATAAAGGAGAAAAAGATGACCATTCATCGGGACGCAAATATCAGGAGAACAAGCGGATTGGTGAATTTTCAGATGCGAGAGTTAGACTACCTCTGCGAGGAATGCCGAAAAAAAAGCAGATGAAAAGCACAGCCGAAACGAGGTTTTGTTAACCAGCGACCTCTGCCCGGCTTGTCGCGAAGAAAACAAAAAGATGATGTGGGAGGTCTATCGGGAGAAAAAGAGAAACCCGTCTACCGACAGGTAGAGGAGGGTGAAAGAAGATGAGGACAAAGGGGATGGACGAGCCTGATATCAATTCTACTTTGGCAGGAGTGATTTTGCGGTTACGTGATAATGAGACCGGAAAGATAATAGTTTGGGAGAGTCCTGAGCCAACCGAGCAATTTAGAAACAGACATTATGAGCCATTGGCGGAAAAAGAGATGGGCTTTAAGAAAGGAAGAAGGTGCCGTAGGTGCGGTTCGTCGTTGTCAATTTACAACGGCGATAAGAAATGCAATTCGTGTTTGGGCAGATGAGTAGAGAGGAAAATAATATGCTTCTATGTGTTTAGGGCGTTGCGGAATTTTTTTGAATCCGCGGCGCCTTTTTCATTTTGCTTGGAAATAATATAATTTAAAAATGGCTAATCAGGAGCTAAAAAATTTAATAGCTCGTCTCAAAATCGCCGGGGTTTTAAAAACACCCGCCATTATTGGGGCCTTTTTAAAAATTGACCGCAAGGACTTTTTGCCGGAGAATTTAAAAAACTTGGCTTATCTTGACGAAGCTTTGGCTATTGGTGAAGGCCAAACCATTTCCCAACCCTATACCGTGGCTTTTATGCTGGAGTTATTGGAGCCGAAAGCCGGAGATAAAATTATGGACATTGGCGCGGGCTCGGGATGGCAGACGGCAATTCTGGCGGAGATTGTAGCCGCGGGCGGGAAAACACTCGGTGTTTCTACATCAACCCCGAGTGTTAAAGAGCCCGCGGCTGGCAAAGTATACGCCATTGAACGTCTGCCAGAACTTTGCGCTTTTGGCAAAGACAATGTTTCAAAATACAATTTTATTGAAAGCGGAATTGTGGAATGGTTTTGTCAGGACGCTTCTTCGGGCCTTCTTCAATTCATGCCGTTTGATAAGATAATCGTTGCGGCCGAGGTTGATAAAATTCCCGAGTCGTGGAAAAAACAATTAAAGGTCGGAGGCAAAATAGTCGCTCCGATTAAAAATTCCATCTGGCTTTTTATTAAAAACAGCGAAGCTGGATGGAAGACAAAAGAATATCCGGGTTTTGTTTTCGTGCCTTTCATAAAAAATTGATTTTGCTATAATTAAAAGCGCTTGTGAATATTGAAAAAAAAGTTAAGATTTTGGCTTTGGCTTCAGGCGCTTTTTTGTTTTTAGCGTCTTTTTCTTTGTATTTAATTTTTTCCCTGCCGAAGAATTTCGCCAAGGGACACGTCGTCGCTATTGAAGACGGCACCGGCCTGAAAGAAATCGCCAGCCAGCTTAGCGAGCAAAAAATTATAAAATATTCCGAAACTTTTCGTTTGGTTGTCCAGTATGTTTTCGGAGAAAAAAGCGTCAAAGCCGGCGATTATTTTTTTAAAGATTCGCTTTCCGTTTTCG
>CAYIFM010000068.1:0-3422 GCA_964362705.1 uncultured Candidatus Saccharibacteria bacterium
GAAAGTTTTTGGTTTAAATATGCAAAAAATTCAGATAAAATCTCCACCTTATTGCGCCCCCCGGAAATCGGAAACGCAATGTCCGCCATATTCCCGTCAGACGGAAACCTAATGTAATCAAAATTCAATTCATCAAACCCAGCTCGCTCCGCCGCGCGCGCGATCGTTACAATATAATCCCAATATTCACTAGCGCCCGGATCAATGTACGAAAGGCCTTTTCTGTCTTTCCAAAGCGTTCCGTTTTTTTTCTGAACAGCGATGTCCAAATGTTTCTTGGCGTAAAACGGATCCTGAAAAACGGTTATGCGCGCGATTGCGTAAATTCCCGCATCATGCAAAGTTTCAATAAACTCTTTTAAATCTTTTATGCGCAGCTCCTCTGCTCCACCAGATTTTATCAACTCGTCTTCCGTGTCAAAAGTGATCCTGCCAGAATAGTCCTTAACGTCAATAACAATGCTGTTGATCTCGCTCTTTTTTACAAAACTAACAAGCTCTGCGCGCCAATCCTTCGTACTAGCCACCCAGCTTGTCATGTAAATAGCTTTTACCGATTCCGGCGTCGTGACATGTCTAGGCTTTGGCGGTTCTGAAATAACAAGACGTTGTGAATCGGGACCCCCAGACTCCTCTGAACCATAAGTCTTAACCAGCGTCCACGAAAGCGCGCCAAAAACAACAATCCCGGCGCCCAAAACCAAAATATTAAAATGCCTATGAAAATGTTTTTTCCAGCTCATTTTTATCCGCGCCGTATTCTATTAATTTGCTAATTTTAGCTTTATTGCTGAAACGATTAACCAGCGTGGCGCCTCGTACTTTTCCATCTTTCAAAAACGCTCGCAAAACGCCGTCTTCCGAAAGATTTTCCCAAAAATCGTCGGCGTCTTCCAAATATCCCACATAAGTCAAATTCATCCCAAGGCTTACTATATTGTACGTTGAAACTGCGCGAAACGGCTCTTTTGCCGCCTCGCTGCCCGCAGCCGCGAGCATATTAAAAGCCGCCGCGCGCCCCTGTAAAAAAGAATTGGTCCAGTTGCCGATAATCCTTGAAGCTCCGGACGCAGGATCAAAAAATTCCGCCACATCTCCAGCCGCGTAAACGTTTTCTTCGGAAGTTTCTAAAAACTCGTTTGTCAAAATTCCTTTGCCGGCGCCGATTTTAATCCTCCCAAATGATTCGGTGTTTCTCAAAAGCCCAATGCCAGCTCCGACGATCGAGGGCGTAAGACCGTCTCCGTTTTTCAAAAAAACTTCACCTTGCTTATTTAAATGGGAAATTTCCGTTCTTGGGTGAATAATTACGCCTTTTCTTTCAAATTTCTCTTTAATAATTTTCCCTCCGTTTACTCCAAAACGCTTCTCCCCAAAATAATCTCCATTCGCAACAACATGCACCGTAAGCCCCCAAGCCAAAAAGGTTTCAATAAATTCAAGCGCGATAAACCCCTCTCCGGCCACAAGGACCGATCTGCCGGCGCCGCCGATGGCTGTAGAAATGTTTTTCATTTCCTCAAAAATCCTGTCTGCGTCGTCCAAAGTATGCATGCGCAGAATTTTGATGCCGCGGCTTTCTGAATCGTATCCTCGCATAATCCAGGGATTGGGCCTCCCTCCGGAAGCCAAAAGAAGTTTTCTATAAGAAAATATACGTCCATTTAAGGTCGCGACTTCGCGCCTGTCATAATCCGCCTTCGCTACTTCAGTAGAAGGAAAAAGACTTATCATTTTTGCGGCGTAGTCCGAAGTCTGACGCAAAAAAAGCGAATCCCTTTTGATTTTTTTCTTAAGATAAAACGGAATCAGCACTTTGGAATAAAGAGGGTGAGGTTCTGCATCCAAAATTGCGATCGATGCATGGCGATCTTTAGCGCGCAAAGACTCGGCGGCAGTCGTTCCAGCGATGCCCCCTCCTATGATCAAAAAATCATACAGGGCCATGGCGCTTGCTTTCGGAAAGCGACCAGAAAGAAAGAACAGCGACCATGATACCAGTCACAACCATTACTACTTGATGCAAATTCCAAGACTGCAAAACGTAAGGCATAATAATGATCCAAAGACCCAAGACCACGCAAATCCAATGTTTCCACATCAGTTCATTATAACGCAACCCCGCCCCTTGAAAAGGGGCGGGGTTTTCAACCAAGCCTTGGCGGTGAAACCGCCAAGGAACTTTTTAGTAACGATCGTCGCGCCTGCCGCCGCCAAATTCGCGCCTTGGGGCGCGGGCTTGCATCGGGCGTGCCTCGTTTACCGTGATTCGCCTACCGTCTAGCTCCTTGCCGTTCAATGTTTCAACTGCTTTGTCGGCTTCCTCATCGGAAGACATTTCGACAAAACCGAAACCGCGCGATCTTCCGGACATTTTGTCCAAAATCACGTTGGCGGATTGTACGGCGCCAGCCTGCGAAAAAGCGGAGCGTAAGCTCTCATCGGTAGTGCTGTAGGAAAGACTTCCTACATAAAGCTTTTTTGCCATCTGCTTTATAGACTAAACCTAATAAAACTGCCTTACTTAGGAAGACCATCCTAACCAAAAGCATAAAAGAAGTATACACCCATGCCTTTTAAAAGTCAACAAAGTCATTTCCCCAACTACAAAACTTGCATGCAGAGTGGGACTTGGGCTGCGGGCCGCGGAGGTTTTTTACAGCAGCTGTAAAAACATTCAAACCCGTCTCTGGATCAACTTCCACTTTCCGCGTTTCCACGTTAAATCTTACGGAGGCCGAACCTCCGAAAATCGCGGGTTCGACCTCCGCCGGTGAATAAAAAACCAAATAAGCAAAACTTTTATGTTTAAATCCGTTTTTCTCAAGAAGCAGCGTGTAAATATTTAACTGATTTTGATAGTAAGTATGCGAGTCGTCCTTAGCCGCCCAGCCGCGTGTCTTAAAATCCAGTGGCACATAATAGCCATCATCAAGCACGCAGTCGTCGAGCGCGCCCATGAGCTCTGCCTCCAACTCCTCGTCATACCAGCGAACGCCTTTGAAATTACTGCGCCAGCTCCGAAGCAAAACCTCATCGTCAAAGAGTTTGCCGTCTACTTTGCCCTCAATTTCCGGAGGAAGCTTTCCATTTTTCCGAAAAATATCAAAATATTTTTTCAGCACCGCGTCCATTCCGCTTGGAAGCGACGGGAAAGCGCCCGATGGCCTGTGAATCCCCCTATTTTTTTCCAACCAAAAACACTTGGGGCATTCCAAAAACAAATTCAACGCCGAAGGCGATAGCACAATTCGTCCGTTTTTATCTTTTGGCATAACTATATTTTAGCATATCAATAAAGCCCCTCCGGAGAAGTATTTCTTGCGTTGTTGGAAAAAATTAAATCTGAAAGAATCAAAGTGGAATCTATGGAAATAAGCGCCGTGGAGTCGCCGGGTTCTTGATTATCCAAAAATTCAAAA
>CAYIFM010000069.1:0-3377 GCA_964362705.1 uncultured Candidatus Saccharibacteria bacterium
ACGTAAAGAATAATTCCCCACAAAAATACAACGGTAGCCAAGACCATAAGAATCGGAATGATGGCGTTTAAGATATCCCGTATTTGAGTAAGAATGGTAATGACCGTAGCGGCATACGCGAAAAACGGAGTAAGAATCATGGCGCCGAGCGCGATTTTTGCTAAAGTTTTTGTATTCATAATTTTAATTAAATTTATTTAACTCCTAACTTCTAATTGGTTCGACCTTTATTATTTTATAATTGTTTAGCGAAATTCACAACAGCCGTGGCGATAGCATAAGCTCCTACTATCAAAGCTGTCCCCAAGATTGTCCAGTAAAACGTGTTTTTCGCGTCCGTCAGTTTTTTGTCATCGCCTCTCGCGGTTACGAACAAAAACCCGGACCAGACGAGGAAAATGGCGGCTATGGGTAGGCCAACTTGCGCAAGAAGCTTGGCAAAACCAAGCACAACCTGGTCAAAAGACGTGGCCTGAATTGGGTTTTTAAACGTAAACGCGGCATAAGCCCTGTTTCCTATGCTTATTATACTATAAACCAAGCTATATGTAAACATTCGTATTTTTTTATGCATTAGCTTTATTATAGCTTATTGAACCGAAACATGCAGGTGCGTTGTGCCGGATCCGCAATTAGCTACCACTCCTCCTGAATTATTTTCACAAGCAATGTAAGTGCCCGCCGGATTAAACGCTTTGAATTGCTCTCTCAAGGCGACGTAATTTGCCGCTGTTGGGGAAATTGGGATTATATCAACGGCTTTGCCTTGATAGTGTTGTGAGTTTGGAGAATGGTCTCCGGTGGTTAAGCTTTCTACTCTAAAATTTATGCCCGTGCCATTTTTGGCAAGCGCGATCTGCGGGAGCACTTTTGAATTCAATGTCCCAGTGGTTTTCGCGCACACTTTTCCGGTTAAGGCCCCTGTTTTGCACCCGTTTTGGCAAACAGTAAGCCCCGTGCCGCTTTGCAGTTCATTCAAATTTGTTGAGGCATTTACTATTTGTCCGTTTTGGTTCGAGCAATCTCCGCTGTTGCCGAATTGCACCCCAGACGCGACAAGATTATTCGCGGCATTTTGATTATCTATAGTGTCAATTCCTGTGGGCGGAGCAATGGGCACTATTACTATCGGCGGCGGCGTTATCGGCTCTTTGCATTCGCCAACTTCATTCCAAGCCCATTTTAAGTCTCCCTTGCCTCCTCCGAGAGTATTTACGATGGTGTCAATAATTAGCCAGCCTCCGAAAGCAATAAAAATACCGATGACGGAGCCGACAATAATTTTCCTGCCCTGCGTGATTTTGTCCGGGCTTCCTCCGCTGGTTGCCCAAATAACGCCACCCGCGAGCAGGGCCACCACTAAGACGGCTAACGCGATATTTTTGAATAGATCAACTGCATTATCGGCTAGATTAAAAAGATGGCAGGGCGTGCAGGGGGCGGGGTTTGCTTCCGTCCCGCAAGGCACCAAGGCGGCATGGGCGGGAGCCGCCATTGCCGCGGCAAGGGCAAAAATCGCAAAAATAAAAATAATTTTTTTCATAGTTCGCTAAGTTCGGCCTTGGCTTTATCCAAAGCTTCTCTTATGGTAATTTTGCCGGAAGAAACGTTTTCGATCAACCTTTCAAAAATTTTTGCCGTCGCATTCGGATTCGAGTCAGGCCAAAGTCTAAGATTTAAAACGCTCTTCGCGAAAACTGATTTTATTGAATCTGCCTGATATGCCGGAAGGACATCTCTTCTTAAAGAAACGTTATTTATAATTTTTCCATATTCGGAAGAATTTTCGCTCTCAGTTAAAAAGATTATAAATTCCCAAGCTTGCCGCTGTTTTGCCGAAGCCTTTGGAGACGAAAGCGCGTAAAGGATGCCCGAGGTAATGGAAGAGGTGTTTTTTAACTGCGGCAGTAGGGACACCGCGAAATTAAGATGCGGATTTCTTTCCTTTATTTCGTTAAATTCTCCCGGCGTGCCCAGATACATCGCTAATTTTCCCGCGACAAAAAAATCCTTTGCTTCGGGGAGGGTCCCCGACCAGCTTTGGGCGCTTTTCCCGGAGTTTGCGAGGTCCGAAACAAAGCGCAACGCGGATTCCGCCGGCCGTAATGCGGTGTTTCCGATTTGGATCGGGCTTCCCAAAACCACTTCGCCGTTTTCATCAATTATTTTTTCTCCGCTTTGCAACATAAGCGTCGTTAATATTAAGGCCGAATTTTTAATATTAATAGCCCTGCCTAGGGCGGCGCCGGATATTAGTATATTCCCAAAATTGTCTTTTTTTGTGATTTTCTGCGCGTCCGCCAAAAATTCATCCCAAGTAGCCGGCGGCAGGGTGATAAAATTTTGAGAAAACAGATCTTTATTCCAATAGAGAAGCAAGGGTTCCGCGTAAAGAGGCAACCCCAAAACCTCTTTTTTGGGCGTCAAAAAATTATTCGCGGCGTCAATGTATTGCTGGCTCACTTCGCGTTCCGTGATAAGCAGAGAAGGCGCCGGAGAAAGTTTATCGCCATGGCTTTTTAAATAATCGGACGGAAAAACAACAATATCCGGGATACCTGCCTGACCGGCAGGCAGGTCTTTGCCGCCGCGCGCCAAAACGTTTAGGAAATCAGATTCAAAATTTTCAAGATTTTTTTGTTGATAGTTTATTGAAACATTAGGCTTTTCTCCGCGGTATTTAACGATAATTTCGTGAAAGCTCTCGTTTTCTTTTTGAAAGCTCCACATATTTAAAACTACATCGCGGTCTGCTTCGCGGTCTCTTAAACCAGGCAGAACGCCCGTCAATACTAAAACCACTACCACTACCAGAGCCAATGCTATCCCTATTACTATAAGTTGTACGCGCATAATTATTTTTTAAATATTAGGCCGTAGTGATGCGACCCGGCGTTAAATTCTTTAAAAAAAGCGAGGCCCACTTTTTCAAAAAGCTGCTTAGTCTCCGATTTTCCAAGCCTATGGTCGAGCGATGGGCCGCCGATATTTTTTTCGTCGCTCCATTCGATGACCGCCAAACTTCCGCCAACTTTTAAAATTCTTAGCGCCTCCTCCGTGAGCGCGTTTTTGTTTTCCGCTTGGAAAAGAATATTAGCGATTAAAATTTTATCCACGCTTTCGTTTTTTAAGGCCGATCCCAAAGGCATTTCCAAGTCAGCTCTTATTGTATCCACGTTAAGCAGGTGGAAAAGCCTGGCCTTTGCCCTGGTTGCCTCAAGGGCTTCCGTCCGAATATCAAAGGCGTAAATTTTGCCTTGGGAGCCGGCTCTCCGGGCCAAGGGGATCGCGAAAAAACCCGCTCCGCATCCGAAATCGGCGATTTTATCCCCCGGGCGCACGTCCCACGCCTCCAAAACCTCATCTGGCTTTAAAAA
>CAYIFM010000070.1:0-3364 GCA_964362705.1 uncultured Candidatus Saccharibacteria bacterium
ATCGAGCGCAAGGGACCTAAAGGCAAAATCTCCATCGAATTTTTTTCGGAAGAAGAGCTCCAATCCATTTCCGAAAAGATCGTTCCCCCGTCTGCGGCGCTTATTTAACTTCTTTTATAGCTATGCCCTCTACGTTTTTGATTTGGCGCAAAGCCATTAGAATTTTGGCGTTGGGCACGCCTTTCTTCGGATAAAAACCGATGGTAATGCGATGGTGTTCGCGCGATAGCGCGCCCGATTTTGTTTCGGCAATGTTAATTTTTAAATTGGAAAACGCGGAAGAGATATCGCGGAGTAGCCCCACTCGGTCTTTTACGGTGATGACTGCTTCCAACGTTTCTTTGTTTTTTTTCGGCGCGCTCTCCTTGATTCCTTCTCTCCGCAAAAAAGATCTTATGCGATTTTTTGCTAAGGATGTTTTCGCGAAGTCCAGCCAATCCGCCGTCGGCTTTTTATTTTTTTGAGTGAGAATTTCAATAGTATCGCTGGATTTTAATTTATGCGAAAACTGAACCATTTTGCCGTTTACTTTCGTTCCGGACATGCGGTCTCCGATTTCGGAATGTATATGGTACGCGAAATCCACCGGTGTCGAGCCTTCTGGCAGATCCACTACGTCGCCTTTCGGGGTCAGAACGAAAATTCTGTCTTTAAAAAAATCAATTTTTAATGAAGCAAGCGTTTCTTCCTGCACGTTGCCCTTGTGCTCTCTTTGCCATTCTTGGAGCTGTTTTACCCAAGCGTATCTTTTTTCGTCAATTTTTTTTGTAACTGATTTTTTGCCTTCGGTTTCATAAAACCAGTGCGCCGCGATGCCGTATTCCGCTTCCTCATCCATTGTTTCGGTGCGTATATGGAGACTCACTATTTTTTTATTCGGCCCGAAAACATAAGTATGCAGGCTTTGGTAGCCGTTGGGCTTCGGCAGGGCGATAAAATCTTTTATATGGCCGGGGACAGGTTTCCATGCTTTGTGAATTATCCCCAGCGTCTTATAACAATCTTCCACGGATTCTACTATTACGCGCATAGCTACCAAATCCATTATGCGTTCAATATTCATTTCGTTTTTTAAAAGTTTTTTCCAGATGCTGTGAAGATGCTTGGCGCGGTAGACAATATCCACCGGTTTTATGTTTTCTTTTTTTAACTCCTGCTCTATTTCAATTTTAAATTCCTCCAGATATTTTTCTCTTGCCTCCTTTTTTTCTTTGATTTGTTTAAGAAGCCATTGATATTCTTCTGGCTGTAAAATGGGAAAAGACAGGTCTTCCAGCGCGGCTTTTATTTTCCACATCCCAAGCCTGTCCGCCAACGGAGCGTAAAGCTCCATCGTTTCTAGGGCGATGCGGCGCTGTTTTTCCAAAGGAAGCGCTGAGACGGTCTCCATATTATGAAGCCGATCCATAAGCTTTATTATGACAACCCGTATGTCTTGGGCGATTGCCAGAAACATTTTCCGCAAAGATTCCACCGCGCGCTCCACTCCGCGATATCGGACTTTCTCCGCTTTGGTGAGCGCTTCCACTAAAAAAGCAATTTCCTGGCCGAATTGCTTTTTTAACTCCTCTATTTTTACTCCCTGATTTTCAACTACATCGTGCAAGAGCGCTGCCGCCACGGTGTTGGCATCCAGCTTTAGTTCGGCGATTTTTAAAGAAACGGCCACGGGATGGGTGAAATAGGGTTCACCGGAGGCGCGCGTTTCGCCTTCGTGAGTTTTTTCCGCGAACTCATACGCTTTTTTTACCGTGTCCAAACCGCCGTTTTTATAGCCGAGTTCTTCCAGTTTTTTTTCATATTCTTCCCAGCTCATATATTTACACCTTAGCTCCACACCGAAGAATCTACAACGGGTTGACAGCCGGCTTTTTTATTTGCTAGGGTTGGTTTTAGATTCGTGGTATTTAAATGGGCAAGAAAAAACTTGGGCTTTCCGGTTATTTGCACGTCAGAGAGAGTTATGACGAATTGGAAGACCCCGAAGTTCCGGAAAAACCCAAATGGTGCGGGGAGCATAAGCCGGAAAGCGATGTTTGTCCGGTCCATAATTTAAGATGGGAAGAAATGCATCTTGCCGGATACGGAGCACTTGCGGGATTGGCTGCGCTGTTTTACTGCCCCATTTTAAATTGTACAGAATTAGAGCCCGCGTGGTATTATCTAGGAGGTTTGAAAATTGTGGTTTCCAGAGGTGATTTGGCCTTAAAATTTGGGTTGCCTTCCGGCAGCGGCTACGAGTTGTTGGCAGAGACTGCAATTTATAACAAACTCCAAATCAGGGCGCTTGCGCATAAACTCGGCAAGTTCGAAGGAGATGGAAAATAAGCTTCCGGCAAAACACTGGAAGTTTTTTTTATTTCGCATTCTACATAAAATGACCGATAGGTCTAAAAATGTAGGATAGGTTTTCGAGAGCATCTTTTGTGTTTTTTGGGTTTTTGCTGTTGCTCTTTTGCTCTTTATAGCTAACGAGATGGATCTCGGAATAAATTTATTTTTGTTAAGCGAAAAAAACCGCGAAAAGATGCTATTGAAGATACAACGCCTTAACTGGGCGTTTTTATTTTTTATCTCGTTTTTTTCTGTTTCGGCGGTTTTAATTGCCATTGTACGAGCGCTTCATCCAGTTCGGATTGGCTTTCCGGTTTTTTGCCCATTAAAAATGCGCAATCCGGAAAGCGCGAGCAGGCGTAAAAAACCTTGCCTCGTCCGCGGGATTTTTTTTCAACAACATCTCCAGTTCCGCAATTTGGACATTTAAAGCCGGTTTTATTCTGGATTTTCATAATGCCTTTGCATTTCGGATAATCAACGCAGCCGAGGAAATATCCGAACCGGCCGCGTTTAACCTCCAACGGTTTACTACAGAGAGGGCATAATTCCCCAAAAGTTTTTTCCTGGAGCTGTTTAATTTTGGCCGCTTCTTCCGGCAAGGGAAGCGTGACTTTGCTGCCAGGCTCCGGACATGCAAAAAACTTTCCCAGCCGGCCGAATTTAATAAGCATCATCTTGCCGCAATGTGGGCATGGCGTTAAGGACACTTCCGTCAGCTGTTCCACGCTCTCCATTTTTTCTTTCAGATTTTTGCTGAACGGCGCGTAAAATTCCTGAATCACCGGCACCCAGCCCATTTTTCCCTCGGCGATATTATCGAACTCTTCTTCAATGTGGGAAGTAAAATTAATATCAATCACTTCCGGGAAATTTTCAACCAGCATATCGTTGACGGAAAAACCGATTTCGGTTGGTTTGTATTTTTTATCTTCTTTTTCCACATATCCGCGGTCTTGAATGGTAGCCAGCGTTGGAGCGTACGTGGACGGCCGGCCAACGCCGTAGCTTTCAAGCGTTTTAATCAGCG
>CAYIFM010000071.1:0-3311 GCA_964362705.1 uncultured Candidatus Saccharibacteria bacterium
AGTTACTGGTTTCTTGACAAAAATAAAGTATCCCCCAACGCCCAAGACCGCGGCTAATACAATGCCGATTATTATGATATTTACAAATCCTTTTTGGTTCATATTATGATGAATTATCGCAAATTAATTTTTCGACCTTATGATTAAAAATTTTTCCGTCCCCCAATATCACTTCGATCGCGCTCAGTGCAGGCAAAATATGGTTCCATCCAGAGGCGGGCAGGCGCGCAGGTGTTTTTATCGTAGCATGATTTTCCTAAAGTGTCCGCCCGGCAGGAATCGAACCTGCGACCGTCTCCTTAAAAGGGAGCTGCTCTACCAACTGAGCTACGGGCGGATAGTTATTATTTTATTGAATTTGGCCTAGATTGGCAATATAGAGTATAGTTTTATATATGACAAAGAGAGTGCTCATGTGCAGGCCGAATTATTTCGGCATTGAATATAAAATTAACCCCTGGATGAATAAAAGCAATCAACCGGATAAAAAATTGGCTCTGGAGCAATGGCTAAAATTGACCTCCGCGCTTGCTTCGGCCGGGGTGGAGTTAAATTTTATCGAACCCAAAGAAGGATTGCCGGATATGGTTTTTACCGCGAACGCCGGCTTAATTTACAGAAATCAGATTGTCTTAAGCAATTTTCGCCCCAAGGAAAGAAGGGGGGAGACCCCCCACTTTAAAAGGTGGTTTGAAGACCACGGTTATGTTATACGTGATTTTCCTCAACACAGATTTGAAGGGCATGGCGACGCGCTTTGGATGGGGGAAAATTTAATTTGCGGATACGGCTTAAGATCCAGCGAGGCCGGAGTAAAAATCGCGGCCGGAATGGTTGAAAAAGATCCGGTTATTTTAAGGCTCATCAACGAGCATTATTACCACCTGGATACCTGCTTTTGCTCGATACTGGAAAAAAATCTGATTTTGTATTATCCTCTTGCTTTTGATTACGCTTCTTGCCGTAAGATCGAAACGCTCGCCCAAACCATTCGCGTTTCGGAACGCGATGCCCGCGCCTTTGTCTGCAATGCTGTTCCTTTGGGCAATAAACTTATTACAACGCCGATGAGCAAAAATCTGAAAAAACGCTTGGAAAGGCAGGGCATTGAATCGGTTGAAATTAATCTTTCAGAATTCCTAAAATCAGGAGGCGCCGCCAGATGCTTGACATTGTTTATTTAATGCCAAGCTTTTTTATTTTGTTTAAATTTGCGCTAATATAATAAAATAGCATAAATTTATGCGAGTTTTAACTAAAGATTTAGTAAATAAAATTGGCGAGACTGTCACGTTGATGGGTTGGGTCGCTACTCGCCGCGATCACGGCAAGCTTATTTTTATTGATTTAAGAGACAGATGGGGGATTGTGCAGATAGTGTTTAATCCAAAAAATTCTAATTTACTAGAGCTTGCCGATACTTTGCGCCCTGAATGGGTTGTAAAAATCGAAGGCATTGTAAAAGAGCGCCCTAAAGGAATGAAAAATCCGGAGCTTGCCACCGGCAATATTGAAATTGAAGCGATTAAACTCGAAATTTTAGCGGAAGCGAAAACCCCGCCTTTCGATGTTGCAAGCGACGGCCATGAGATAGGCGAGAACAACCGCCTAAAATATAGATATCTGGATTTACGCAGGCCGCGTTTGCTTAAAAACTTATCAACGCGCGATAAAATCATCGCTTTTATGCGCGAGTGGCTCCATAAAAAAGATTTTATAGAAATAGAAACGCCGATTCTGACCAAATCCACTCCGGAGGGCGCGAGGGATTACGTCGTGCCTTCCCGGCTCCACGCCGGAAAATTTTACGCGCTTCCGCAGTCGCCCCAGCAATATAAACAGCTTTTGATGGTCGCTGGAATTGAACGATATTTTCAGATAGCTAGATGTTTTAGAGATGAAGACACAAGGGGCGACAGGCAGCCGGAGTTTACCCAGCTTGATTTGGAGATGAGTTTTGTTGAAGAAAAAGATATTTTGGACCTTATGGAAAATCTTTATACGGATTTGGCGCGTTCGCTTTTTCCGGAAAAAAGAATTTCACAAATACCATTTCCCAGGCTTTCTTATAAAGAAGTGATGGAAAAATACGGAACGGACAAACCGGATTTAAGAAAAGATAAAAACGATCCGAACGAGCTGGCATTTCTTTTTGTGGTGGATTTTCCGATGTTTGAATGGAAAAAAGAAGAAAACAGAATAGACGCGGTGCACCATCCGTTTACTAAAATCAGAAGCGATGAAGCAAGAGTGAAACTGAAAAAACTAAAAAAAGACGAGCTTTTGGAGCTTATCGCTTCCCAATACGATTTTGTTTTAAACGGATATGAAATCGGCGGCGGGTCCATCAGGGAGCATAATCCTAATGTCCTGGCTTCGGTTTTTGAAGTGATGGGAAACGATCCAAAGACGGTGCGGGAGCAGTTCGGGCACATTCTAGAAGCTTTTGAATACGGCGTTCCTCCGCACGGCGGTATGGCGCCTGGGATTGACCGCTTGGTTATGATTTTGCAAGTGGAGCCGAACATTCGCGAAGTTATGGCATTTCCAAAAACCGGCGACGGGCGGGACCTGATGATGGATTCCCCGGCGGAGCTTACAAAAATGCAGCTCAAGGAGCTGCATTTGAAGATTTAAGAACTTTAATTCTTGTTGCCACTTCTCTGTTGGCCTCTTCATTGTCCATTAGTTTAGCAGCTTTTTTTAAAACTTCGATCACGACCGGTGCGCTAGTCAACTTTGCGGCAAATTTATCAACAACGAATTCGTTGTCTGTCCACAATAACTTATGACCTATTTCATGCGCCAAAAGCGCCTTGATTTCTGCGGTAGTTAAGATTTCAAGCAAATGCTGCTCTATATATATTTTATGGCTTCTCAGTTTTGAAAATGCCAGCATGCGATTTTGCGTATCTGATAAACTTACAATAATTACTTTATACCCGAAACATTTTTTTTCTAAGCTTACTGATAATTTTGTGACAACGCATAAATCATAGACAGTGCGTTGCAAGCCATGATTGTCTTGGCTTATAATGTTATATTCCGCTGGCGGCGAATCGTCAAAAATTAAGACTACGATTAAGGAAACCTCCGCTACGCTCAACGCTAGAGCTAAGGCAATTAAAACACCAGAAAAAAACCGCGATGCTTTTCTTTTCAATGCCCGCCTCTAAATTCTAGATACAATCTAGCATAAGTTGTATCGTTGTCAAGTTTTGTGCGGAAATTATTTACTATACAATGAATGAATTGTGTATCAAATAACCTTGGAAAAATTTTCGGGGCCGTTGGAAATTTTGCTGCATTTG
>CAYIFM010000072.1:0-3257 GCA_964362705.1 uncultured Candidatus Saccharibacteria bacterium
AGCTTTGACAAACTTAAAAAAAGGCGAATATGTTGTCCATATTGACCATGGCATAGGGATTTTCAGGGGCGAAAAAAGCGAGGATTTTATTATTGAATACGCTCCGCCGCGGGATCGGCCTAACTCGCCGGACTTGCTTTTTGTTCCCAAAAAAGAAATCAAAAGAATCCAGCCTTATTTGGGTTTTAAAAAACCCGAGATTCACCGCTTGGGGACTCCATCTTGGGCGTTTACCAAAAAGAAAGCAAAAGAAGATATTGTTGCCTATGCCAAAGAGCTTTTAAAAATTTTAAGCGAAAGAAGAATCGCAAGCCGCGCGCCATATTTGGAGTACAAAGATTTGGAAGAAGAGCTGGTTGCTGATTTTCCGCATGAATACACGCTGGATCAGAAAAAAGCGCTTGAGGAAATTTTTTCCGATATGTCCAAGAACATTCCGATAGAGAGAGTTCTTACTGGAGATGTCGGTTTCGGAAAAACCGAAGTCGCGCTGCTTGCCGCTTTTCGCGCCGTTTTAAACCAAAAGCAGGCGGCTGTTTTGGTTCCCACTACTATTTTAGCCGATCAGCATTATGAAGTTTTTAAAAAACGGCTTGAAAAATATGGCGTTGAGATTGCCAGGCTTACCAGACTGGAAAGCTCTGCGAAAATTAAAGAAATTTTTAAAAAAATTGAATCCGGCGGAATAGATATGGTGATCGGCACGCATAAGCTTTTGGGGAAAAACATAAACTTTAAGAATTTAGGCCTCTTAATTATAGACGAAGAACAGAAATTCGGCGTCGCGCAGAAAGAAAAATTCAAAAAAATAAATCCGGCGCTGGATATTTTAACTTTGTCCGCCACGCCTATTCCGCGGACGCTGCATTTGGCGCTTTCCGGTATCCGCGAGATTTCAACCATCGAAACTCCGCCGGAAGGCAGAACGGAAATTAAAACTTTTGTTTTGCCGAAAAATAAAAAAATAATGAAAGAAGCGATTGATTTTGAGCTTGCCCGCGGCGGACAGGTTTATTTTCTGGCAAACCGCATCCACAAGATACCGCGGCTTTTGGAGGAGTTAGGGCGGCTCACAAAAGCCAAAATAGGAATTTTGCATGGCCGTATGCCCGAAAAAAATATTGTGAGAACCATGCATGATTTTAGGTCCGGCAAAATAGATATTTTGGTTTCAACCACTATTATTGAAAATGGGTTGGATTTATCAAATGTAAATACTTTGGTCGTGGAAGATTCAACCAGGCTCGGTCTTTCGCAGGCGCATCAGCTTCGAGGCAGAATCGGCAGGGGGAATCGCGAGGCTTTTGCCTATTTTTTGTATCCGGCACAGCGCTTAAAAGAAAAAGCCGCAGAACGCCTTGAAGCCATAGAGAGATATTCTTGGCTGGGCGCGGGGCTGGAGCTTGCGAAAAGAGATTTGGAAATTAGGGGCGCTGGAAACATTTTGGGCAAGGCCCAATCGGGCGTGGCCTACCGCATCGGTCTCAATTTATATTTTGAACTTTTGGAAGAGGCGGTTGCGGGGTTGCAAAATAAAAGCTAGCATGCTAGATTTTATTAAGGATGATTTTTAGATAAGGAAGGTGAAAATGTTGAAGAAAACAATACTGGTATTGGCACTTTTGATTGCCACGGCGTTTACTTTTGAAGCGGGCGCTCAAACTAAATCTGCTTTTCCAGATCTTTCTAAATTTGAAGTAAAGCTCACGTGCCACAACGATCCGCCCCGCATTAAAACGCAAAAAGTTGTTGTTGAGCTTTATCTTCTTAATAAAAACGAAATGGCGCCAAATAACGAACTTATTACTTTGATAATCGTGAAAGAAACCGGCAAGCAATTTGCTGCTTGGAGCACGATTAGCGATGTAGACGCAAGCGATCCAGAGAAAATAAAAGCAACTAGGCGTACTTTTGCCAGAGACGGACAGGATTGGCGGGAGATTTTAGATCCGGAGCAATATATTCGTGAAGTAGTTGAAAATGCGCCGCCAGAATACTTACTTGACTATGGTTATAGGCCAGCTAAAAATATTTATGCATATCGGAATTTACTTAAGAACGCGGATTGCTCCCTGCATGGCCCGATCGGATAGATATTTTTTAAAATAAGTATTTGAAACAGTCCTAGCTCTTGGCTAGGATTTTTCTTCTTAGGCAAAGCCCAAAGCGGGGTTGCCTACCGTATCGGCATTAATTTATATTTCGAGCTTTTGGAAGAGGCGATAGGGGAATTGAAAAAATAATTATTTTTCTTCCGCTTTAGTTTCTTTGGCCTCTTCGGTTTTAATTTCTTCTGTTTTGGGCTGGTTGAGATACGGCTCGCCCGGTTTTCCCAGAAACGAAAAAGACATTTTTTTATTTTCCGGCCTGTAGTTAACTATTTGAAAAACATACGTTTGCCCTACTTCCAAAACTTCTCGCATTTTTTTCTCCGTGCCGAATTCGGATATGTGCGCCAAGCCGTAAATGCCGGCGGGAAGGATAACCAAGGCCCCGAATTTATTAATGCGCGCGACTTTGCCTTCCGCTATGTCTCCCTTTTTATATTTTTCTTTGTTGGCTTCCCAGGGGTCGGGCTTTAGAGCTTTGACCGAAAGGGAAATTTTATCGCCGTCTACCGCGATGATTTTCGCTTTTGTTTTTTCGCCTACCTTAAAAATAGCCGCGGGGCTTTCCACCAGGCCCCAATCAAGTTCCGAGATGTGCGCGAGCCCCTCTAAGCCTTCTTCTATTTTTATAAACACGCCAAAATCGACTACGCCGGTAATCTCTCCCTCAATCACATCTCCGATTTTATATTTTTCCACAATGCGCTTGAGTTCTTCCGACTCAGTTCCTTTTTCCGAGAAAATTAATTTATTATCTTTCGGGTCGAAATCCAGAATGGTGACCGCGATACTCTGGCCGATGAGTTTTTTTAATTCTTCAAAAATTTTTTCTTTTTCCCCCCCTTCCACTTTCGGATAATGTCCGGCTTTTAATTGCGAGGCCGGCAAAAAGCCTTTAATGTTGTGCCATTCCATGACCAGGCCGCCTTTATTGGCTTCCAGAACTTTAAGCGAAATGGTTTCGTGGGACTTTTGAAGCTCCTTGGTTTCTTTCCAGATCATCTCCGACCCGGCTTCTTTAAGAGACACCTCGACAAAGCCGTCGCTATTTTCCAGATCTACTATTTTAACGTTGACTTTATCTCCTACTTTAAGGCTCTTAATCAGGTCCCGCGCGTTTAAGTATTCCTTTCCATATACTATGCCGGT
>CAYIFM010000073.1:0-3249 GCA_964362705.1 uncultured Candidatus Saccharibacteria bacterium
CCGCCGCCACAACCTGTTTTTGGACGCCGACTTATATTCCGCACGAAAAGAAGGATAAATCACACGAATACAGGCTAAATATCATTGATACTCCAGGACACGTTGATTTCACGGTTGAAGTGGAAAGGTCTTTGCGGGTTTTAGACGGAGGTGTCGTTGTTTTTGACGGCGTGGCCGGAGTTGAACCGCAATCGGAGACAGTCTGGCGGCAGGCTGACAAATATAAAGTCCCGCGCATGTGTTTTATAAACAAATTGGACAGAATGGGCGCCTCTTTTGAAAAAAGCTTTAATTCTATTTTAGAGCGCCTCACTCCTGATGCCGTCGCGGTAAATATTCCGGTCGGGCTGGAAGGAGATTTTTCCGGCGTGATTGACCTTATGCGGATGAAATTTATTCAATTTGAAGGCGAGCACGGCGAAAAAATCGTGGAAAGCGAAATTCCCGAAAACAAAAAAGCGGAGGCCGAGACTCGGCGGCACAAATTGGTTGAGCGTATCGCCGAGCAAGACGACGCGCTCACGGAAAAATATTTAGAGGGCAAAGAAATTTCTTTGGACGAGCTTAGAAAAACTCTGCGAGACGCGACTTTGTCTTATAAATTGGTTCCGGTTTTTTGCGGGTCGGCTTTAAAAAATAAAGGAGTTCAGCTGATGCTGGATGGCGTTGTGGATTATCTGCCTTCGCCTGCTGACGTGCCGCCGATAAAAGGCTTAAACATAAAAACCGGCGCGGAAATTTTACGGGAAGCAAAAGACGACCTTCCGTTTACCGCTCTGGCTTTTAAGCTGCAGACCGATCCTTATGTCGGCCAGCTTACTTATTTCAGGGTTTACGCTGGAGTTTTGCCGGCAGGCTCCTATATTTTAAATGTTAGAACAGGCGACAAAGAGCGAGTCGGCAGAATTTTGCGTATGCATGCTAACCACAGAGAGGAAGTAAAAGAAATGCAGGCCGGAGATATCGGCGCGATTGTAGGACTTAAAAACACTAGGACCGGAGACACTCTCTGCGATCCGGACAGCCCCATTCAATTGGAATCAATTACTTTTCCCGAGCCGGTGGTTTCTTTGCGGATTGAACCTAAAACAAAAGCAGACCAGGAAAAAATGGGCTTGGCTTTGCGCAGATTGGCTGAAGAGGACCCGACCTTCCGCATCAAGGGAGACGAAGAAACAATGGAAACAATTATTTCCGGAATGGGAGAACTGCATTTGGAAATTCTCGTTGATCGCATGAGGCGCGAATTTAAAGTCGAGGCGAACGTCGGCAGGCCGCAGGTCGCGTATAAAGAAACCATAAGAAAAACGGCGGAAGCAGAAGGGAAATATATTAAACAGTCCGGCGGACACGGGCAATATGGCCACGTTTGGCTCCGAGTGGAACCGCAGGAGCGCGGCAAGGGATTTGAATTTGAAAGCGAAATCAGAGGAGGAGTAATTCCGCAAGAATTTATTCCTGCGGTTGAGAAAGGCGCGAAAGAGGCCGTTGAAAAAGGAGTGGTGGCGGGATTTCCGCTGGTAGACATAAAAGTCGCGCTATATGACGGCTCTTACCACGACGTGGATTCGTCGGAGTCCGCGTTTAAAATCGCAGGCTCCATCGCCTTGCAGGAAGCCGTCAAGCGCGCAAGCCCGGTGATTCTGGAGCCGATTATGAAAGTTGAGGTGGTGACGCCTGAACAATTTTTGGGGGACGTTACCGGCGACCTTTCTTCAAAGCGCGGAAAAATTGAGCGCATGTTTGAAAGAGGCACGGCGAAAGTCATTGACGCCAAAGTTCCGCTTTCCGAAATGTTCGGATATGTTACGAAATTGCGGTCCATGACCGAGGGTCGCGCTTCATACACAATGGAATTTGACCATTATGAGGACGTGCCAAACAATATCGCGGAATTGATTAAAGAGGGGAAGAAATAGGGCGCAAGCCGTGGTAGAATTGTTGCTATGGAAGATGTGTCTAACTACGAAAAATTAAGGGAAGACGCTCAAAAATTTTACAGCGGCATCGGAAAAGTTTTTGTTCCAGCTTTAAATCAAGAAGTGTTTTTCAATGCCGAAGGTTTTAATCATATAGTTTATAAGAGCGCGAGATCAGAAAGAGAAAAAACATCTCAAATTTTAAGATTCAAATTATTGCCATTGGCTTTAAAACTTTTACAAAAAGCGACTACTTACCAAGAATTTGAGGAAACAATTAAAGAGTTCGAAATCAAAAGCTTTAAGAAAAAAATTAGAAAAACCAAACCGGTAAGATATTGGGGCATTATAGCGATAATTGATGGAAGAAAAATTAAAGTTATCGTTAGGAAAATAGGTGAGAACGGATTAGCACATTTTTGGAGCGTGGTGCCGGCGTGGATTACTAACAAATACAGAGATTTGAGATTTTTTACAACCATGAAAGGCAATCCTGAAGAAGATTAAAACAAAAACATCCTGCAAGAACAGGATATTTTTGTTGTGCCTGCCTTCAGCTTATGTATTAGCCGAATAGGGCTGACGCCCCACAAGCACATCCTTAATTTAGCATGTATACAACCCGCAAGTCAACGACTTGTGGATAATGGAGGAAACCGCCACATGTGTGTACACATTACCCTTCAGAGGGGCTGGGGACGACTACGACTCCATTGATCGTCTGGTTCGTCCTCGCGAGTAACGCTCGGAGTTTTGGCCCTTGCAAATTTGTAGAAATACATTTTTGCAAGGGCCTTTTTTTGTGTTAATATAAAAAATAATTTATGGAAAACGAAAATATAGAAATAGAAAAAGAGGAAAAAGTGTTATCCGACGAGTTGCTTGCCGAGGATTTGGATTCGGAGCCGTCGCTTGACGACTTGCCGGTTTGAAAAACGGCGGCTAGTTTAGCCGCTTTTGTTTTTACCAATTTAGCCATCTTTTTATCGTTTGGTCCAACTTTTCGCGATCGCGGAAAGTTGGGCGCGCGCTCAAAACCTTGACGATTTACCTATGTTAGCGCTAGGGTTACCATAGATTCTAGAAAGTGAGGAAGCAAAAAGAAATGAGAAAGCCTTTAATGGTACTGGTCGCGGTTGCACTTATTTTTAGTGTGTCGCTAGTGTTTTTAAGCCAAACTCTGTTTGCTATTGAATGTATCGAGTTGTGGCAAATGCAACTTGTTGCTCCAGCTCCGCGTGTTGCAGAGCCGCGTCTATTGCAGGTACATAATGAACGCTACAAGCTGCCAGACGGTAGCATAATCGAAATTTTCGTTCCAATTAATCCA
>CAYIFM010000074.1:0-3054 GCA_964362705.1 uncultured Candidatus Saccharibacteria bacterium
GTCATCGCGATCCCCGAATTTCCCCCACCACAAACTCCTCATAAAAAAATCGGCGAGCAAAGAAATAAACCCTGCCAAAATCACGACAGCCGTGTTTAAAAGCATGTCGCGGTTGCCGATGTGCGAAAGTTCGTGCGCCAAGACACCCTCCAGCTCCGAGCGGTCTAAAATTTCCAAAATGCCGGAAGTTACGGCCACAACCGCGTGTTTAGGATCCCTGCCTGTCGCGAAAGCGTTCGGAGACCTATCTGCCACCAAATAAATCTTCGGCATGGGAAGCCCCGCGGCTATAGTCAGATTTTCCACGATATTATAAAGCTCGGGCGCGTCTTTTTTTTGAATTTCTGTCGCGCGAGCCATCGCGAGCACGATTTTGTCGGAATACCAGTAAGAAATTACGCTCATTATGGAACTAAAAATAACCGCGAAAAACAAAATTGAGGCGTTGCCGTAAATTTGGGAAAAAATCCAGCCAATGCTGATTACTATAATTAAAAAAACGCTGAACAGCGCCCAAGTTTTGTGCATATTGGAATCTCTATGCGTATAAATAGTACTCATTTAAAATTTTACTTTCACCGGTTCTTTTTCAACCGCGTTTTCCACTCCGAAAAATTCTAACTTAGAAAATCCAAATGAGCCAGCGATAAGATTAGTCGGGAAAACATCAATTTTCGTATTTAATTCCATAACATTGCCGTTATAAAACCTCCGCGCAGCCTGGATTTTGTTTTCAGTGTCGGCGAGCTCTCTCTGCAAATCCAAAAAGTTGGCGTTGGCTTTTAAGTCGGGATAATTTTCGGCGACCGCGAAAAGGGTTTTTAAGGTACCCGCAAGGACATTTTCCGCCGCAGCCATGCTTTTTAGATCCCCGCCTTTTTCGGCATTAAGCGCGCGAGTACGAGCCTCCGTCACTTTTTCAAAAACTCCCTGCTCGTGTTGCATGTATCCTTTAACCGTTTCCACCAAGTTGGGAATCAAATCATACCGGCGCTTAAGCTGGACATCAATATCCGAAAGCGCCTCTTTCGCGCGGTAGCTTAAAGTCACTAGCCGATTATACGCCCAAATAACCCAAAGGATGATTAAAACTATTAACGCTAAAATAAAGTAAAATATATTCATTTTATTTTCCGCTTGTGAGGCCTAATTTTTTCTCAATCAGCGCAATGCGCGACAACGCATCTTCAAATTCATCTCTATAGACAAAATGCTTTTTGATATCCGCAATGTCTCGGCTCATAACATCCAGCGTAGCGCGCATATGATCAGTATTGAGCTCCAAGCGTTCGGTTCTTTTTTCTAGCTGGCGCACTTCATCCTTAGACGCTGTTTCGGCAAAGCCTTTGGCTACAATTTGTGCTAAATTTTCCGTCTCGCCATGAACAATATCCTTTATTTGTGATAAGTCTTTTTCATTAAGTGCCATGCCTTGATTGTATCACTTAGTAATCCATATGGCCACCGCCGCCCGCAGGCTGTTCTTTCTTTTCCGGAATTTCGGTAATAGCAGCGCCCACAGTGAGATAGTTTGCCGCGACAGAAATGGCGTTTACGAAAGCGGTTTTGGTGACCTTCAATGGATCAATGATACCGGCTTCTTTAAGATCGCCTATTTTATTGGTAACGGCGTTAAATCCAAGCCAATTATTCTTGGAAGATTTTTGATTTTTAAGATCGCTGATTATTTTTCCGATGTTTTCGCCGCTATTTTGGATGATGGCGGAAAGCGGGGCTTCCAGCGCGCGGCTCAAAATTTCCCAAGCGGATTTTGCAACCAGAGAAGCGGAATCTTTTTTGGAACCAAGTCCCAAATTCACATTAAAGAGCGCGATGCCCCCGCCGGGGACAATCCCCTCCTCCATCGCGGCGCGGGTCGCGGCCACGGCGTCTTCCACTCTTTGTTTTAATTCTTTCTGGGCCGATTCCGTCGGCGCGCCAACTTTAATTACAGCAACCCCGCCGGAAAGCTTGCCAACGCGCTCCTGCAAATTTTTCTTTTCGTATTCCGAATCTGTTTTTTTAATCTGCGCGCGGATTTGAGCGACTCTGTCCTCAATCGCTTTTTTATTTCCCTTTCCTCCGACAATCGTTGTGTTGTCTTTATCGGCGACAACTTTATGCGCGTGTCCCAAATGGCCCACATCGGTATTTTCTAGCTTTCTTCCCAAATCTTCCGAAATAAATTCCGCTCCGGTCACAACCGCGACATCCTGCAGCATTTCTTTTCTCCGGTCGCCGAAACCGGGCGCTTTTACCGCCAAGACGTTAAGTACGCCTCTTAGCTTATTTACTACCAAAGCCGCGAGCGCTTCGCCTTCTATTTCGTCGGCAATTAAAACAAGTTCTTTTTTGCCGGTTGCCAAAACTTTTTCCAATAATTTTAAAATATCCTGAATGGACGAGATTTTTTTATCCGTTACTAAAATATAAGGATCTTCCAACTCCGCCGTCATCTTCTCCTGATTGGAAATCATGTAAGGAGAAATATATCCGCGGTCAAATTGCAGGCCTTCCACCATCTCGTGCGAATTGCCGACGGTGTTGGAATCTTCGATTGTCACAACGCCATCCCTGCCAACTTTAGACATCACATCCGCCAAAAGCTTTCCGATTTCGGCGTCTTTGGCGGAAAGCGTCGCCACTTCCTGCAATTTTTTATTGTCGGAAACATCCTCCTTTTGAGCTTCCAACGCCTTTATAACCGCCTCGCTTCCTTTTCTCAATTCCTCAGCAAGCTGAATAACATTAAAGCCTTTTTCGTGAATCGCCCGCTCGCCTTCCTCAATAATCGCGTGCGCCAAAACCACCGCCGTGGTTGTTCCGTCTCCCACACGATCGTTAGTTTTATCGGCGGCCTGTTTAATAAACTCCGCTCCCAAGTTTTCCCACTTATCCTGAAGCTCAATTTCTTTGGCCACCGTCACTCCGTCAAAAGTTACCTGCGGAGCGCCGTAGCTTTTTTCGATCACAACTGCCCGCCCCCTCGGTCCTAAAGTCATCCGCACCGCCTCGGCTAATTTGTCTATTCCCTTTTTTAGCGCCTCGCGCGCC
>CAYIFM010000075.1:0-2945 GCA_964362705.1 uncultured Candidatus Saccharibacteria bacterium
CGCTTTGGGCTCGGACACCGGCGGCTCGATTCGCCAACCCGCGGCTTTTTGCGGAGTTGTGGGGCTAAAACCTACTTACGGAGCCGTTTCGCGGAGTGGGCTTATCGCCATGGCCTCTTCCTTGGATCAAATCGGGCCGATCGCGCAGACCGTGGAGGACACGGAAATTTTATTCAACGCGATTCGCGGGGAGGATGAGATGGATTCCACATCAGTCACTTGGACGTCCGACATCCAAGTGGATGTCGGACGTCCTTTGGTTAAAACAATTGGCATACCCAAAGAATATTTTGGAGAAGGACTCGACCCGCAAATTAAAAAAAGCATAGACGAAATAATAAAAAAACTTTCACAAAACTACGAAATCCGTGAAATCAGTTTGCCGCATACAAAATACGCCTTAGCCTGCTACTATATAATTATGCCGTCAGAGGCCTCTTCCAATATGGCCAGATACGACGGCATAAGATACGGTGCCCGCAAGGATGATGATGATTTGGCCAAGACGTACAAAAAATCGCGCGGAGAAGGGCTAGGTTCGGAAGTTCAAAGAAGGATTTTGCTAGGCACCTACGTTCTTTCGGCGGGATATTACGATGCTTACTATTCGCGGGCGCAGCAAGTCAGGCATTTAATTAAAGAAGACTTTAAAAAAGCCTTCAACGACGTCGATGTCATTTTGGGGCCGACTGCTCCTACCCAGCCGTTTAAACTGGGAGAAAAATTAAAAGATCCTTTGGCCATGTATCTTTCCGATATTTACACGATTCCCGCCAATCTCGCAGGAGTTCCGGCGCTGACTTTATCTTCTGGCGCCCAGATTATGGCTTCTTATTTTGAAGAAAAAAAATTATTTGAATTAGGCAAATTTATAGAATCATGGACATCGTAGCGATTTTAGGAAAAATTTTAGAATGGACAGGCTTTGCCGCGAGCTTCGATTATTCAGGCGTTATTTTTTGGATTAAAATGATGGCTACGTTTTTTTCCACGCTTTTTATCTACGGAATAATTTACAGCATTTATCAACAGAACCAAGTCTATGAAGCTATACATGCCTTTTTAAAACCGGCGCATGTGCCTGTGGACAAAAGCAAAAACACGGAAGAATGGCAGAAAATTTTACAAAAAGGAGCTTCGGAAAACGAGAGCGAACGGAAATTCGCGATTATCGCCGCCGATACTTTGGTTGAGCGCATTCTGGAGCTCGCCGGATACAAAGGAGAAAATTTGGGCGAACGGCTCAAAAAAGTGGAAAAAGGGGATTTGGATTCGCTGGATACCCTTTGGGAAGCGCACAAAATCAGAAACCGCATTGCCCACGAGGCTGATCATGAGCTTTCCCGCGAGGAAGCTTCGCGCGCGCTTTTGCTTTTCGAAAAAACTTTAAAAGAGCTAGAATACATTTAATATGTTGGAAGCCGTTCGTTGGTCAACTTTCGCGGCTACCGCGGTTCTCGCGGTTTTTGGATATTCAGACCAGCTCCGCCTAATACTCGCCAACAAAAGCACCATGGGCCTTTCATTTGTTATGGTTTTGATATCTTTTTGGTCTTGGGCGAGCTACACTCTTTACGGCTGGTTTCACGGAGACAAAAAAATTTTCTGGCCGAATCTGGTCGGCACAGTTTTCATAAGCTTCATCCTTTTGAGCTTTTTTGTGTTTTAAATGTAGCGGGGGTGGGATTTGAACCCACGACCTCCAGGTTATGAGCCTGGCGAGCTACCGCTGCTCTACCCCGCAATGTGATAAGATTTTACATGTTTCTTTGAAGTATTGCAAGTTGCTATTTTTTGCAGACAAGCTAGCCTAAGAATAGATTGAGTTTAGGCTATGCGAAAGTCCTTTGTAATTTTGTGCCTCATCGCGGCATCAATTTTTTGCTTAAGCGGTTTCGCGGACGCGGCGAAAAGCAAGATTAGAAAAAAGGCGAAGCCTCCGGCAAAAACCAAAGTTTTGCCAAAAAAAATTCTGCCCAAAAAAGTTTTACCGCTAAAGGTTGCCGCGAAGCCTAAAAACGGCGACATAGTCATTTTGGCAAAAAGCCGTTCTGTTTTTTTAAATCAGAATTGCGAAGAAACGCGAGCCTGTGATTTGAAAAGCGTTTTTATCACGGTTGAGCAGTATAAGGTTTTTATTGATGACAGTTGGACGTACGGAACCAGCATGACCGCCGAGTATGAAACTTCCGCTTTGGAGTCTTTAGAAAAATATGCTTTTGTAAATTTTATACGCGGCTGCATGTTTGATTCTGAGAAATCAGAAAGCGGAGAAATCAAAAAAAATTTCGGGTTTTCCATTGCTCATTTTGATGACCGCAAGCCATTTTGTTTTCCCGATTGGGCAATTGATTCCTTAGACCGCGATCCGGCTTATCACAGCGACGCGGAATTGGGGCGCCATTATTTTTACAGATGGAATACGGCGCCGGGCTTGTACGATAAAAAAACCGAAAAATTATACGGCGCGGAAAAACCTGCCCGCCCGTCTCTTTACATTAAAGATCATCCCGGAGGAGCTTTTTTATCCGCAGGCTACGCTATCAATGTTTCCTTAGAGTTTAAAACCTGCGTTTTTAGGGCAAGCGATATTCCTAAGAGCACATTGCCGGAAAATATTCATTTTGCCGAACCGGTTTATTGCGCCGACTGGCAAAGTTCTTACATATATAATCACGACCTCGGAGTTTTTGAGACCAAAAGCGAAATAGATCTATTTTGCAAAGAGAAGCCCCCGCCCTATTGAGCGGAGGTTTTTTTTGTTGTATAGTTGATTGGATAAGGCTTGGATAAGGCTGGGTAGCTCAGTTGGTTAGAGCACGGCACTCATAAAGCCGGGGTCGTGGGTTCGATTCCCACCCCAGCCACTACTACGCTGAAGCTACGTAGTGCGCGCACTGAAAATATAATATTTGCGGTCGTGGTGTAGTGCCGAAGGCATCCCT
>CAYIFM010000076.1:0-2883 GCA_964362705.1 uncultured Candidatus Saccharibacteria bacterium
CGTCTCCGACCATAGCGACTTTTTGCCCTTTCGCCTGCAAAAATTTCACTTTCTCCGATTTTTGATCCGGCAATACTCGCGCAAAATATTCGTCAATTCCTAATTCACCCGCAACCCATTTCGCAACATCCTCAGAATCGCCTGTGATCATAGCCGTCTTAACGCCGAAACTATGCAATATCTTAATAGCTTCTCTCGATTCCTCGCGAATAATATCCGCAAGCGCGATCGCTCCGATAATTTTCTCCGCTGTCAGAACAAAAACAATCGTTTTGCCCTGCGATGATAATTCGCCAATCTTTTTTTGCGCGGCTTTATCCAAGGAAAGATTGTGTTCGCTGAGGAGCGCTTCGCTTCCGACAAAAATATCTTTGCCATCTATTATTGCTTTGGCGCCTTTGCCGGCTATTCTTTGAAAATTATCAGTTGATGAGAGAGTCAGACTTTTCATTTTTGCTTCATTTACAATCGCGCGCGCGATCGGATGTTCGGACTCTTTATTCACCGAAGCGGCTATTTGTAAAACTTCAGTCTCTGAAATATCCGCCGTCGGGACGATTGAATCCAAGCCGAATTCTCCTTTTGTAAGCGTCCCTGTCTTATCGAAAAGAACGACATCAATATTGCGAGCCGCTTCTAGAGCAAGCCGTTGTTTTATTAGCAAACCGTTCCTAGCGGCTTTCGTCGTGCTTATAGACGCAACAAGCGGAATCGCAAGACCCAAAGCGTGCGGGCAGGCGATGACGAGTACCGCGACCATTCTATTGATTGCAAACGCCGCGTCAGAAAGAGCTAGCCATGTTGCAAGAGTGACGCCGCCGGTTACAACGGCGATGATAGTCAAATAAAAAGCCGCGCGGTCGGAGAGCATCTGCAGACGCGACTTTGAGCTTTGCGCTTCCGCGACAAGACGCATCACGCCTGCCAAAAAAGTTTCCTCGCCGCTTTTTGGCACTAAAATTTTCCAAGAGCCGTCGCCGTTCGTTGTGCCAGCTATGACTTCATCGCCCTCTTTTTTTGAAACTGGTTTTGATTCGCCTGTGGCGATGGATTCGTCAACATCCGATATTCCTTCTTTCACGACTCCGTCGGTGGGAATCCTCCCGCCGGGCTTAACGAGAACGAGATCGTCTTTTCTAAGCTCCGACAAAGAAACGATTTCCACTTTGCCGTTTCGCATTACTTCCGCCGTGTCCGGCAAAAGTTTTGACAATTCTTTAAGCGCGCTTTGCGCTCCGGAAACGGCGCGCATTTCAATCCAGTGGCCGAGAAGCATAATCGTGATAAGCGTCGCGAGTTCCCAGAAAAGCGTGTCTTCTCCGCCCAGAAAAGTAATGACAACGCTGTAAAAATACGCCACTGAAATCGCAAGCGCGATAAGAGTCATCATTCCTGGAAGTTTCGCGCGCAGTTCCCGATAGGCTGAAGTGATAAAAACAGAACCGCCATAGAAGAATATAATTGAGGAGAGAACAAGCGGAAGATATTGCGAGCCGAAAAATTGCGGAACCGCATAGCCCAAAAGCCGTTCCGCAATATCGGAATATGCGACTACAGGAATGGATAAAATAAAGCTTACCCAAAACTTGGCCTTGAAAATATTTACGGAGTGACCGGTATGCTTGTCAAAATTTTCACTTCCCGCTTCCTTATGCCCGGAATGTCCCTCACTTTTCTTTTTCTTAACCGGCACAAGCGCCATACCGCACTCCGGGCACATACCCTGTTTATCACTTTGAACCTCCGGATGCATCGGACAGGTATATATTATTTCTTTTCCGTCTTGATCGTTTTGTGAATTGTGATTATAGTTATTCATATTATTTATTTCATATCCCATTTGAATAAGCGTTCTGGAATACCGCCGACATTTTTAAATTTTAATTCCAGATATGCCGGCGCGGGGTTAATCGCGTTGAATATCAGTACCCCTTCTCGGTGATGTCCTCCCGGACCCGCCCCCTCCCAAGCAATCGGATTATAAGAATTGCCTTTATCATCCGTTAACACGGTAATTTTTATCGGATCTTCGTCTAAACTTCCGGAATGCGTATCAAAGACAACCTCAAACTTCCAAATTTCAGCATTTCCACCGAGCTCAATCGGCGTTACCTTAATAGTCACAGGAAACTTTTCATCCGTCTTTGTTTCCCATTTTTTCTCTTTGACGCTACTTATTGATTCTATTTGCTGATTACTTTGCAGTTGCTGTTTTCCCCCATCGTAAATTCCGAAGTAATAATATAGGAGAAATATCAGGACTAAAATGACAGGTAAAAATTTTAAATATTTCATTGTTTTTTGTATTTAAAAATTTTATTGGCTATATAGAACATACCGCCTATATTAAATAATAGCCCCGCCCAGAAAAGTTTTACCTGATATTGCGCCACAAATGTAACTATTCCCGCCACGCCGAGGATTGGAAGCAGATTGGCTAGGTAATGCGCACAGCAAGAAATCATTGCGGCGGTTGATGTCGCGCCAGTCACGCCTAAAACCTTACCGCTTCCTTTTCATCATTTGATGAGTTCTTTCAAATATGCGTACAGGGCGATTTGAATACCGAACCCAATGGCAAGACTGACGATAAAATACCAGAATAGAGAAAATTGATCTTTGGCAAAACTCCATCCTGAAACCAACGAAAGGATAGCGAAATATATCCCCAATAAAATACCGCTCGCCAAGCTTCCATACGCAATTGATTTTGTGAAAGGGCTCTTAAACATAATTATATTGCAATAATATAGCTCTCTGGATTTTTTTGAAATTGCTGTCGGCAATGATCTGAACAGAAAGCGTAAGTCTGTCCTTGATATTCAAGAGTAATTTTATCTGCCGCCATCATTCCACAAACCGGGTCTTTAAGAAACTTTTTTG
>CAYIFM010000077.1:0-2707 GCA_964362705.1 uncultured Candidatus Saccharibacteria bacterium
CCGCGCCGTATTTATTTATTAAATCCATAGGATCAATGCCGGTGCCGAGAGATTTAGACATGCGTTTTCCGTCTTTGGTCAAAATAGTCGCGTGTATCAAAAGATCTTTGAAAGGGGCAACCCCCATAAACTCTAAGCCGGAGAAAATCATTCTCGCGTCCCACAAATTGATTATTCCCCTGTCGTTTGTAAGAACATCTGTCGGATAAAACTTTTTAAGGTCTTCGGTTTTTTTCGGCCAACCTAAAGTCGCGAAAGGCCAAAGCGCGGAAGAAAACCATGTGTCCAAAACATCATCGACTCCGTCAATCGGAATTTTATGCCCCCACCAGATTTGGCGGGAGATTGTCCAGTCTTTAATATTTTTTAACCAGTCAAAATAAATTTTCTCCCAGCGCTTCGGATGAAAAATTATTTTTCCGGATTTAACAGCCTTTATCGCCATTTCAGCTAAACCATCTCCGCCCGAGGCGGATCCGCCATGGGCGGACATTTTTAAAAACCATTGTTTGGAAAGCAAGGGTTCAATCACCGAACCGCACCTGTAACAAACCGCGATATTGTGCGCATAGTCGTCTATTTTTTCGATAAGTCCCAATTTTTGCATATCGGACACAATTTGTTCACGAGCTTCTTTAGCTTTCAACCCTTCGTATCTCGCGCCCGCGTTTTTATTCATTCGTCCTTTCTCGTCTATAACTCTGAGAAGCGGGATTTCCGGGTGGCGCTGATAAATTTCAAAATCGGTTAAATCGTGCGCCGGTGTCACTTTAATTACGCCGGTTCCAAACTCTGGATCGGCGGCATAATCGGCCACCACTTTAATTTTTATATTTTTGAGCTTTGGCTCTTGGCCGCGTGGGATAGCGGAGTCAATTGATTGTATGCTTATTTCTTCACCTACATATTTTTTATATCTTTTATCTTTTGGGTTTACCGCCAATGCCGTATCTCCTAATTTGGTCTCCGGACGAACCGTTCCCAAGATTAGCGGACCGTATTTTATATAGTAAAATTTTCCATTTTCTTCCTTATATTCTATTTCCAAGTCAGAAAGGCTGGTGGCGCATCTTCCGCACCAGTTGATAGTGCGCTCTCCTTGGTAAATCCAGCCTTTTTTGTAGTAATGCAAAAAAGCGGTTTTCACGGCTTCTTGATATTCCGGGTCCATGGTAAACCGTGTTCTGGACCAGTCGCATGAAGCGCCCAGTTTTTTTAATTGATCCAAAATTATATTTCCGTATTTTTCTTTCCACTCCAAGATTTTTTCCAAAAATTTTTCGCGTCCCAAGTCGTGCCGACTGATTCCCTGTTTTTTTAAATCTTTTTCAACAACGTTTTGCGTGGCGATTCCGGCGTGGTCAGTCCCCGGAAGCCAGAGAGTTTTATAGCCCTGCATTCTTTTAAATCTTACTAAAACATCTGATGCCGCGTGCTCAAGCGCGTGGCCCATATGGAGCGACCCGGTAACATTCGGAGGGGCCAAGGCGATGGTGAAAGTTTTCGAACGTTTTCCCGGAAGCTTATCGGGGTTAAAAAATCCGCTCTCTTCCCAGAGCTTATAAATTTTATCTTCATGTTCTTTCGGGTCGTATGGCTTATCAAATTCAGATGGCATACTCCAAATTATGCCAATTTTTTAGCTCAATTTCAAACCGCCTTGGGCTTTGACGGAATCTGGGTTTGCAAATTTCTTTTTGGCGGCTTTAAAATAAGCCGCCACGGCGATTATGGAGGCGTTGTCGCCGGTGAGCCAGAGAGGGGAGATATGAAGCGAGATTTTTGGGAATGACTTAGCAATCCGATTGCTAAGCGAAGAGCGCAGTAATTTATTCGCGGCTACTCCTCCTCCGACCACTAACGATTTTACTTTGTATTTCCGCAAAGCATCGGCAGTTTTTTTAATTAAAACATCAACAACGGCTTGCTGGAACTCGTAGGCGACCTCGGCTTTGTTCGCGCGGGGATTATCGCGAAGATAATATAGAACGGCGGTTTTGAGTCCGGAGAAACTAAAATCAAAATCTGGCGAATTAATCATGGGGCGGGGGAATAACCCCTTACCCGGGGTTTTCCATCTCTCCGCCAATTTTGAAATCAAAGGCCCTCCAGGGTAGCCCAAGCCGAGCATCCGCGCGACTTTATCAAACGCTTCGCCCGCCGCGTCGTCCCTGGTCTCGCCTAAAATTTTATAATCCAAATGTTTTTTCATTAAAACGAGTTCCGTGTGTCCGCCGGAGACGATTAGAGCGAGAAGTGGAAATTTAGGAGATTTTACGGACTTAGACGTCGGACGTCTAAGTAGCCAGCTCGCGTAAATATGCCCCTCCAAATGATTTACCGGAACCAGCGGAACCCGCCATTTTTTCGCCAAATCTTTCGCGAAATTAATTCCCTCCCAAAGCGCCGGCTCCAAGCCGGGGCCGTTGGTGACGGCGATTGCGTCAAACCCCACCCCCTTACCCCCTCCCCTTCGTAAGGGGAGGGGGCTGGGGGAGAGGTTACTTTCTTTCAGCGCGTGCGCAAGAATCACCGGCAGATTTTTTTTATGTTCTCGCATCGCCAAATTCGGCACCACGCCTCCGAATTTTTTATGTATTTTTATCTGCGACAAAACCTGATTGGACAAAACCTTAAACAACGGCTCACTCGTTGAGCCGTTAACATCAAGAACGGCAATCGCCGTCTCATCACAAGATGTTTCGAT
>CAYIFM010000078.1:0-2583 GCA_964362705.1 uncultured Candidatus Saccharibacteria bacterium
TTCCTCGCGTTGATAAAATCCGCTTTCGCTCTTTGCCAGCCCGCCAAATACTCCGCTTTTTCTTTCTGGCAAAGCTTTAATTCTTCGCGCAATTTTTTTATTTTATCATTTAATCCGTCTTCCTCCACAACCTCATCCTCTATAATATCATCTTCGTCTGGCATTCTTTTTTTTCTTATTTCCTGTAATATCTTTTGCCGCGTATTTTAAAACCGAAGCTGCTTTTTCATAATTCATTCTTTTTGGTCCCGCGGAAAAAATGGCGCATCTGCCGAAATTGTCATCGTCAAAAAACACGCTTACCGCTCCGAACCCGCGCACATGGAAAGCCGGCTCAAAATCTTCTCCATCCCCACTGCCAAAGTCCGCGAGGTTTTTCGCGATGCTTTCGGTAAAACCCGCGAATTCCGCCGCGAGGTTCTGCTCCATAAATTCCGGCGCGCGGAGAACCTCCGCAAGGCCTTTGCCGAAAAACTTTTCTTTTGAATCCAAAAATCCTATGCCCGAAAAAAGCTTAAGATGCCCGGCCATTACCCTTGAAAGCTCTTCAAAAGCTAAATCCGCCTCGCGCCCCATGCTTTCAATGATTTTGTCCAAGCGTTCGCGGATTTCCGCTTCCGGCTGGCGGACGGACATTAAGTGTTCAATAAAATAGCGGTATCCTTTTTCCGTGGGGGCGCGGCCGGCGGAAGTGTGCGGCTGATAAAGGTATCCCGCGTCGTTTAACTCCAGCATTACGCTTCTTATGGTCGCCGGGCTCCTCGCTCCTGTGGCTTTATAAGCCGCAATACGGCCCGAAGAGACCGGAAAGGCCGTCCCAATATAATCGCGCACCACAAACCCCAAAACATCTTCTTTTCGACTATCTAATTTCATATTCGTAAATTCGTAGTTATTCGTAATTAGTAGTGTATCAAAATTAGCACTCTCCCGTCAAGACTGCTAACGCCAAATTATAAACTTAGGTTTCGCGCAAAAAGAAAGAGGGGTCAGATAACCCCTCGCGCCAAACTGATTTTCAGTCCCAAGGCTCAAAATCGCTCTCTGCAAAGCAAGCCGCTTCACATGCATCTGCTGAACAGCCGACACACCAATCGTCGTTATCCTCGGCTGGCCTTGCGCGGCAACTTGTACAAAGCGTCACATCGGAAGCGTTAATCAAGTCGTCAACACTCATACATTCAGGGCAGTACTTTTCAGAGCAAACATCTTCGCGCGGTCCGTTGAACGGAAAATCATCAAGTAGTCCTATGAAGCCGCACTCTTTGCAATAGATATGCCGGCGTAATTTCTTCTCAAGCTCTTGCTTTTGATAATCCTCAAGTCTGATGAGAACTGACCCCTTAGTCACCTTCATGCATTCCGGACAAAGATTGAACGATGAATGCGGCTTTTCAAGCTTGCCTAATTCGCTCTGAAAACCACAAACCTTGCAAATAAGCATGATGCCTGCTTCGAATAATTTAGAAATCATTTAGGTGTCCTCCTGCTATGAAGATAGCACATTAGCTTTATAATGTCAAGTTGTTCATTCTAATTTTTGGCTTATTTTCCTCACTTAGCAATCCGATTGCTAAGTGTTTATTATTGCAAATTTATTTTAAAAATGCTGATATTGGAGCAGAAAGGAGACTTTAAAAAATGAAGAAAATGAAGTGGCCGAAATATCTGGTTTTGGTAAGACACGCGAAATCACAATTTAACGAGTTGAAAGAAGAGCTGGAAAAAGATCCGCAGTGGCATGAATTTGTAGAAGCATATATGTCCGATTTCCAATCGGAAAATACTAAACGCTTTGCTAAAATACTGCTTGAGAAATATAAAAATCCGTACGGCGATAGAAAAACGCCTCTTACGGAACATGGCCGCATGGTGCGGGCGGTCAAAACCGGATTGTATTTGAGAACTCAAATTGAGTTGCCGGATGTCATTTTGGTCTCGCCGTATCTTAGATGTTTAGAAACCCTCGAAGGTTTAAAAGATGGTTGGCCGGAACTAAGAGATGTCAGAACTTATCAAGAAGAGCGCATGGTTGAACGGAGCGTCGGCATCCGTCAACTATAATACCCACTGGAGACTTTTTCATGTGTTCCATCCGGAACAAAAAGAGCTTTATGAGAAAGATGGTTATTATGATTATCGGTATCCGCAGGGCGACAATATGAGAGATGTAAATCTCCGCATGAAAAGCTTGCTTGATACGATTACCCGCGAATTTCACGGTAAAAAGGTTTTAGGGATCGGCCATGGAGTCACAATTATGGGATTCCGCACAGCCGAAGAAAGATTAACCGAAGAACAATTTATGGAGTTGGATCACAAAAATCCTCCCAAAAATTGTTCAATTACAATCTATCGCGGCGATCCTAAGCAAGGAAAAAACGGCCGGCTTGTTCTTGAACGCTACAACGAAACCGCTCCCTAAGGAGCGGCTTTTTTATTCAATTTTTTTATCAGCAGATAAAAAAGAACAAGCCCGAAAATAGACGATGCCGCTGAAAGCAAAAACTCGCAGATTAACCATAACTTGTTTGGCTCTATTGCCATCACCGATCCGTCACGCAAAATTAGAAAAAAGAAATA
>CAYIFM010000079.1:0-2531 GCA_964362705.1 uncultured Candidatus Saccharibacteria bacterium
GGCGCGGTAGTTACTTCTACCGCCACCTCAAGCATTAACGCGACCCTCTCGTGGCCCAATGGCGCCAAAATTGACTGGGTTATAAATACTTCTGAAAGCGAGCTTGTGAACAATTCAGGGCATAAAGCTCCGTCCTCTGAAATCCAAAGCGGCCACGTGATTAGTTTCAACGGCGAGCTTACGGGCGCCTCCGGCGCGGCTCTTGTCGTAAAAGCCAGGGTAGTGAAAAACTGGTCAGTCCAGAAGCAGAGAATAAATCCTTTCGGAGTTATTCAGTCCGTTAATGCAGACACTAAAACTTTCGTGTTTAAGACTGATAAAAATGGCAGTCCCACGGTATCGGTGTCTGATTCCACACTTATTATGAAAGGCAAAGCTACGACGACTTTCGCCAGTCTTAGGGTGGGTGATCTGGCGCATGTGAGGGGTCTTTGGGACCGCGCGGCGAACACTATCCAAGCCGACCAGATTAAAATTTTCGTGGAGAACCGGCAAACGTTTGAGAACGGGCGCTTGAAAACTTTGCCCGGCGCCTCAAAACCGACCAGCATGGCGGTTACTTTCCGCAACATTGATTACACGGTAAATCTTGACGTTGATACCGCGGTGCTTAATAAAAACTGGGGGAGCGCTAGTCAGTCCGGCTTTAAAGTCGGCGATCACATCCGAGTATATGGAGTGGCGGATGGAACTACGATTGAGGCGACCGTGGTTAGAAATATGAACCTACCTCTCTAGGAGAATATTGATCCAAAATATGCAGTACGATTTTATTGCCATAGGCGACACGGTGACTGACGCTTTTATCCGTTTGGAAAATCCATCGGCGCATTTAGATATTGATAAAGGCGCCAAGGAAATCTGCATGCGTTTCGCGGATAAAATTCCCTATGAAAATGTTACCGTGGTGCCGGCGGTAGGAAATTCCGCAAATGCGGCTGTGGCCGCTTCGCGCTTGGGTTTGAAAAGCGCTTTAGTTTCCAATATCGGAGATGATTATTTCGGGAAAGAGTGTCTGAACGCTTTGAAAAAAGAAAAAGTCAGCGCGGCATTTATGAAAATACACGCGGACGCCAAAACAAATTATCATTATGTCTTATGGTATGAAGACGACCGCACAATTCTCATCAAGCATGAAAGCTATCCATACAGCCTGCCGGATTTTAATGACCCAAAATGGGTTTATTTTTCTTCTTTGGGAGGCAATTCGGAAGAATTTCACAACACTGTGGAAAATTATTTAATAGCGCGTCCAAATATCAAACTTGCTTTTCAGCCCGGCACTTTTCAAATCAAAATGGGCAAAGAAAAAACCGCAAAAATTTATAAACGAAGCGAGGTATTTATTTGCAATAAAGAAGAGGCCCATATAATTTTGGGGTCGAAAGAAGAGGATATAAAAAAGTTAATGGACGGGCTTCATCAATTGGGCCCTAAAATTGTCGTGGTTACTGACGGTCCTGCCGGGGCTTACGCTTATGATGGCAAATCAGCGTGGTTTATGCCGCCCTATCCGGATCCCAAGCCTCCATTTGAGCGTACTGGCGCGGGAGACGCGTTTTCTTCCACTTTTGTCGTGGCGCTCTGCTTGGGCCTCCGCGTTGAGGAAGCGCTCCGCTGGGCGCCGATAAATTCTATGTCGGTTGTGCAATATGTCGGCGCGCGCGATGGGCTTTTAAATCGTTACCAGCTCGAAAAAGCCTTATCCGAAGCCCCGGCAGATTATATTCCAAAACTGATATGAGTCTAAAAGATTATTTAAATAAAGCGCTAAAGGAAGGATGGGCTTTGCCGCATTTTAATATTTCGGACGCCGTTACTTTGGCAGGCATTTGCGAAGCGGCGAAGGAGCTAGGGTCGCCGCTGCTTATCGGCACTTCGGAAGGAGAAAGAAAATTTATCGGGTTGAAACAAGCCGTAGCGATGATTCGAGCTTACCGCGAAGAATACGGGCTTCCTATTTTTTTAAACGCCGATCACCACAGAAGTGCGAGCGCCGCCCAAGAAGCCGTTGACGCGGGATATGATTCCGTACACATTGATTTATCCGTAGCTAAATTGGAGGAAAATATAGCCGGCACAAAAGAAGTTGTGGCATATGCTAAATTAAAAAATAAAAATATCTCGGTCGAAGGCGAAGTTGGGTATTTGGTGACGGAATCTTCTAAAATTTATAAAGAAGTTATAGAAATTCCTCCGGAAAGCCTGACAAAGCCGGAAGAGGCGGCAAGGTTTGTAAAAGAAACCGGCGCGGACAGATTTGCTCCGGCGGTGGGGAATCTCCACGGGATTGCCGCGAATGTTAAAAAACTGGATATAGCAAGAATCGAAGCTATCCGCGCCGTTATCGGCGATACCGCTATGGTTCTTCATGGCGGCTCCGGAACTCCGGATAATCAAATTAAAGAAGTCATCGAGGCCGGAATAAATAACATTCATATAAATACGGAGCTCCGCGTGGTTTACGCGGAGGCGCTCCGTAAATTTTTAATCGAACACCCCGACGAAACCACTCCGTATAAATTTTTCGC
>CAYIFM010000080.1:0-2423 GCA_964362705.1 uncultured Candidatus Saccharibacteria bacterium
CAGAAGGGGCGGATTTTTGCGCGTAAGAGTTGACGGCAGTATTATGCGCGCGGAAGAAATTGACAGCGAAACGCTTAACCCCAAAAAACTCCACAATATCGAAGTTGTTGTGGACCGGCTTACTATAGACAAAGAATTGGACAGGCCACGGCTTCGCGAGTCTTTGGAAACCGCTCTCAAAGTAGGGAAAGGGCTCGTTTTCGTAAATGATCAGCTTTTTTCGGAACATTTCGCGTGTTCGGATTGCGGCGTTTCTCTTCCCGAAATTGAGCCTCGCCTTTTTTCTTTCAATTCTCCGTACGGCGCCTGCCAGCATTGCACAGGATTAGGCAGTACTTTGGAAGTTGAGCCGGATTTGGTAATCCAAAATAAAAATTTGACGCTGGCCGAAGGGGCTATTAGAGCTTGGGCTACGGCGTCTCACAAAGTCGGCAGGCCTGCCTCGCCGGTAGGCAGGCAATCTTGGTATTGGTGGATGCTGTCTGATTTGGCGGAAAAGCATAAATTTTCATTAAATACGCCTTACGCAAAATTACCGGAGAAAATCCAAAAAATTGTTTTAAAAGGGGACGGGGAAAAGTTTGAAGGTGTTGTCGAAAACTTAAAACGCAGATGGAAAGAAACGGAATCGGAGTGGGCCAGAGAGGAGATAGAAAAATATATGCGCGTGGAACAGTGCCCTGTCTGCAATGGCAGGAGATTAAAACCGGAAGCGCTTGCCGTGACTTTTCATGACCAAAACATCGCTGAGATTTCCGCGCTTACAATTGCTGATGCTAGAGATTTTTTTAAACTAAAAATTGACGGGGCCGCCGCGCTTAAGCCGTTGCTTAAAGAAATTTTGCGCCGTTTGGAATTTTTACTGGAAGTAGGTTTGGATTATTTGACGATTGACCGGGAATCCACTACTCTCGCCGGAGGCGAGGCTCAAAGAGTGCGGCTGGCAACGCAAATCGGTTCGTCCTTAACCGGAGTGATCTATGTTTTAGACGAGCCTTCAATCGGGCTTCATGCCAGAGACCACGCGCGGCTGATAAAAACTTTAAAAGATCTTCGCGATTTGGGGAATACGGTTTTGGTTGTGGAGCACGATGCCGAAACAATGCGCGAGGCGGATTGGATAATTGATTTAGGCCCCGGCGCGGGCAAGCACGGAGGGAAAGTTATTTTTGAAGGCGAGTATTGCGATTTGCTCAAAGCAAAAACTTTAACCGGGGAATATTTGAGCGGGAAGAAGGAGGTCAGAGTTGTTGCCGGAGAAAAATTAAAAGTAAAAAATCAAAAATTATTGATTCGGGGTGCGGAGGAACATAATTTAAAAAATATTGATGTGGAAATACCTTTGTGCAAGCTAGTCGTCGTCTCCGGCGTTTCCGGTTCCGGAAAATCTTCTTTGATTTCCGATATTTTGGCGAAGGCGCTTTTAAAATATTTTTACGGCGCCAAAGAAGAACCCGGCAAGCATAAAAAAATTGAGGGGTTGGAGTATATTGATAAAGCCGTTTTGGTTGACCAATCGCCGATAGGGCGCACGCCGCGCTCTAACCCAGCCACTTACACAGGAGTATTTTCATTTGTGCGGGAAATTTACGCGCGCACGGTTGAGGCGCGGGCCCGTGGATACAAAACCGGCCGGTTTAGTTTTAACGTAAAAGGCGGGCGTTGCGAGGCTTGCGAAGGGCAGGGGGTGAAAAAAATAGAAATGTATTTTTTGCCGGATATTTACGTGGAGTGCGAGGAATGTAGCGGCGCGAGATACAACAAAGAGGCGCTTGAGATTTTATACCAGAATAAAAACATCGCCGATGTTCTGGATTTATCAATAGAAGAGGCGCACAAATTTTTCAAAGATATCCCGCAAATTGACCAGCGCTTAAAAACTCTTGTTGAAGTTGGTTTGGGATACATGAAATTGGGCCAGCCGGCGACGACGCTTTCGGGGGGCGAGGCACAAAGGGTAAAATTGGCTTTTGAATTATCAAAAAAAGCAACGGGCAGGACGCTTTATATTTTGGACGAACCGACAACCGGCTTGCATTTCGACGACATTCAAAAACTTTTAAATATCCTCTCCGCGCTGGTGGAAAAAGGAAACAGCGTTGTGGTGATTGAGCACAACATGGATATCCTCAAAAACGCCGACCATATTATAGACATGGGCCTCGAGGGCGGCGGCGGCGGCGGCGAAATCATCGCCGAAGGCACTCCCACAGAAATCGCCGCTCATAAAAAATCTTACACCGGCCAATGGCTAAGAAAAATTTTATAGAAAATAAATCACTATGATATATAGTAGTGATTTTGTGTATACACTTTGTCACGATCGGAAGAAAGTGTAGCCTAGCAAAACTAGCAAAAACAGAGCCATTGAAACCTTGACCCCGCACCTTTTGTTGGGCTTGTTACCTTGACTTGTTAGAGGG
>CAYIFM010000081.1:0-2422 GCA_964362705.1 uncultured Candidatus Saccharibacteria bacterium
AAAAACTTCTTCCTGGTTTTTGCAAATTCCTTCCAAGTCTCCACCGGTTTTAAAACCCAAATCGCGGAGCGCCTTGTGCTCCTCGCTATGCCTTTGGAAATCCATGCCCAAAAGGTCGTAGGCAAAAAAATCCAGTCGGCGCGTAGCCATAATTGTCGGATCCAGTTGCCGCAAAGACCCCGCCGCCAAATTTCTGGAGTTCGCGTAAACTTGGAGCCCCTTCTTTTTTTGCGCTTTATTTATCAGCTCAAAATTTTTTTTGGTGATAATCGCCTCCCCGCGCGTTTCCAATCTGCCTTTTTGCTTAATCTTTAAAGGAACCGACTCAATCGTCCGTACATTTTGGGTGACATCTTCGCCGATCTGCCCGTCGCCGCGGGTCGCGGCGTATTTTAAAATTCCGTCTTCATAAACAATGCTTAAGGCAAGGCCGTCAAACTTAGGCTCGGCGTAGAATTCAAATTTATCTTTAGGCGCCAGTTTTTTTATTCTTGTAAGCCATTTAGAAAACTCATCTTCCGAAAAAACATCTTCCAAAGACATCATTTTGACCTGATGCCGGATTTTTTTAAATTCTTTCAAGGGTTTTCCGGCAACCCTCTGCGTCGGCGAGTCCGGCGTTATCAGCTCGGGAAATTCGTCTTCCAGTTTTTTTAATTCGTGTTTTAAGGAATCCAGCGCCTCCTCCGAAATTTCCAGCCGATTCAAAACATGATACTGATAGCGGTACTTATCTATCAGCTTTTTTAGTTTTTCAATCCGCTCTTTTGCCTCGCTCTTCGTCATCTAAAAATTTTAGCATTTTGCGCGCTTAAATTCTTTACTTGACAAACAAATCGTGCTTTGTTATTATATGTACAGAAGGGGGTGATTATTATGGCTATCACAGCAAAAAACGCGAGAGATATTGCAAAAGCGGCAAGGCGACGCACAAAACTAGCCGAGATTGAAGCAAGAAAAGAAGAGAGAAAACAAAGGCGCGAAACCCTTACAAAGCTCCAGCAAGAAATAAAAAGGCAGGCGCCGAAAGTGCTAGAGAGTATTTCCGGATACATGATTCGAGAGGGTGCAGAAATTGGGCATCTATATTTTAGAACCGGTGTGCTAAGCGATTACGTTTCTCTTGATAATGAAATGTATGGCAGCGAACCTGGCGAGATATGGGAAATGTTAGCAAAAAAAGTATCGGTTTTGCTAAGAAACCGAGGCTTCAGAGTAAAAATTTTGACTGATAAAAAAGAGAGGAGTCTCACGAGATTTCACATAAATTATTAGACCAGTTCTAAACTTCACTCAAGTCCAATCTACAAAGCGTTGGGCTTTTTTTATTTCCTAAATTGAGAAATAGAATCTTTTATAAAATTCCAAAGGAGGGAAAACGGCGAGGGTTCGGAGGCTGAAACGGCCGATTCCGACGGAGCAATGGAGAAAGTCGTTATCCAAATGCCGACGATTGCCAGCGTAAAAAAAATCACCAGCGCCGCGGCTATCATTTTTCTTTGCGGCTCCGGTTTTTGCTGGATATTTTCAATAAATTCCAGAGGATGCCTCATGGCGTTTTTAAAATTACTATTTTAGAATCCTCGGCGTTGGGTAATCCACTTTTTTTGATTGTAAATTTCTCTTCCGCCTCCGCTTTTTCGCCCATCTCTTTCATAAAAATTTCCACGCCGTCCAATTTTGCTCGGAGCCCCGAAATTTTATAATGCATCGGAATTATAACGCGCGGTTCAATTTGGTTCGCTAATTTCGCTGCCGATTCGCCGTCTATCGTATCCCCACCGCCAACAGGCAAAAATAAAATATCCGGCGTGCCCAGCGCCTCCTGAATTTCGCTCCGCAAAGTTTCCTCGCCGTAGTCGCCAAGATGCGCAAGGCGCATCCCCTCCCATTCAATTATGTAAATCGTGTTTTTGCCTTTTTGTTTGCCGCCCTTGGCATCGTGGAAAGAATCTATCCCGCGGATAACGATGCCCCTGAATTCATATTCCCCGGGCCCGGTTATTTTAAATACGCGGTCATCTTTGGAAGAGAGCGCTTCTATATTATTGTGATTTTCGTGGTCGTGCGTGGACAAAACCGCGTGCGCCTCAAACCTCGGCGGCGTAAGCCCCGATTCTTTTGAAAAAGGGTCAATCGCGAGCACCGTATCCCCGCTTTGTATCTTAAAACATGAAATTCCGTAGTAAGTGATAACCATACTAGACAATTTTAGCAAAATAACTATAATCCAATCAATGGTGACTGAAGTCATAGAAAAAGAGAATATAATGGAAACCCTGCTCAAGGCTCGCCCAAGGGCCTATTTTAAAGTAGGCGAGCTGGTTGAATGCACAGTGCTTGTGAAGCAAGGCGCCAAATTATACGATTTGATCTGGAAAAGAACATTTTTAACCTTTATCGGGACTTGAAAAATGGAATA
>CAYIFM010000082.1:0-2405 GCA_964362705.1 uncultured Candidatus Saccharibacteria bacterium
CGCAGCCCGGGCAGTTTCCGGGCTCATTTTTAATCACCTCCGGATGCATCGGGCAGGTGTATATTTTTTGTGTGTGGTTATGGTTCATTTTTTAATTATAGTCCGCAACCGCCGCTTTTTGGTTGTTCTGTTTCAAGTCCGCAGCCGCTTCCTCCTCGAGATTTCACTTGCGGAACAAGAGAGGCGATACGGCGGAAGCCCGAAACGCTTGAATAATTCAGCCCCAAAATTTCTTTCGGATCAATAGCTGAAAGCGTCTGATTTTTTGAAGAAAAGTAGCGCGCGATTGTGGAATATTCTTCCGGAAACCAGTAAGAATTAACGGCAAGCGCCGTTTTATACATTTCTTTTTCGGAAACGCCCTGCGAAGCCATTAGCTCCAAAAGCCCGAGCATTGCCATACCGTGATTGCAATCCGGAAAATAGGTCGGATTGTCGCAACAAGGGCGATAAATATTTTTGCTTACATTTTCAACCAGCGCCTGCTGTTCCGGAGTCAGTGTAAAGAAAACATGCTTGCTGTAGTGATCCATCGCGCCGCCTTTGGCGATTGTCCAGCCGCCGGTGGAAGCAAAATTTCCAACATCTCCGTATTTAGTCATCGGCCCCGTTTCTAAAATATTATTTTTCGCGCCCAACCCTAAAGCCCAGAGGAGATTTAAAATTATTCCGGAATTTTCCGAAGTGATTTTGAGATTGCCGTTGTTTTTTGCGTAAAGCAATTCTTTGGTTTCTTTGGTCAATCCGCCTCGGTTTGCGTAAATTGCTTCAAATCTTTCCGCGTCAATGACGCCGGCGTTTACCATTTGAACGCCAAGATCCCCCCAAAGAACCGGCAAAACAATGCCCTCGGATGTTTTTTGCTGCGGTTGAGCTTGCGGCTGATTTTGAGCGTCTCTTGGGCTTGCCGTATAAAGCCATACCACCGCGAGGATAACCGCCGCGACGATGATGCTCGTCGGCAGAGAAAAGTCTTTTTGTTTTATTTCATTTTCCATAAAATTTAATGATTTAATTAACAGCAATCTTTTAATTTTTCTTCTAATTCGCTTTTCGGCCTTTTTTCCCGACCATCCGTATCAGGTTTTAAAAACAAAAAATAACCAATAACAGCGAGAACCAAGATTTCCAGAATTAACACATTAAAGCTTAAATTCCGGGCGACCAAAAAAGCCAAAATCATGCCGGCGCCGATTACAAGCGGTTTTCTTTTGCCGATTTGGTAAGCAATGCCGACAACCGAACCTCCCATGAGGAGCAAAACAAGCGGCATAAAAGTTTCAGCGTTTAAATAATCCGCTAAAATTAAGGCAGTCAGTATAAGCCAAGTTCCTGCGACCGCGGAGCAAATTGGACAAATTTTTATTCGCATAATTTAGATAAAAAAGACAATAATTCCCAGCGCGACCATCGCGATGCCGCCCCAAAGCCTCATGTTTATTCTTTCCGCTTTTTGCCATTCGCTTACTTTTCCGAGCATTGCCTTGTTTCCGGAAATCAACAAAATTACCGCGAGCGGCAGGATAAAAATTAAATTATAAATTAACAAATAACCAAGACCGGCCAGATAAGTTTGTTGATCGTGCAAAAGCCCAAGCACCATAAGGTATGGCCCCCCCGTGCAGGGAAATTCGCAAAGCCCCACCAGCGCGCCCAAAATAAACGCGGAAGGAAGCGAGGCTTTTTCCATAAGCAACGCTATCTTTTCATGAGCCAAATGCGGAATGCGTAATTTTATAGGGAAAGCTGGGAAATAAACATTGATTAGGTTTATGGAACCCAGCAAAACCAAAAGAAACGCTCCGATTTTGGCCATAAAATGCGGCGTGCTAAAAAGATGCAGTACCTGCAAAAGCCCAAGCCCGATGAACATATATGCCGCGAAAATGCCTAAAATATATGCTCCGCCGATCCAAAGGATGCTACCGCGCAACTTGCCCAAGCTGAAAAGAAAAGCGATGGTCAGTATCAAAATCGAAAAAGCGCAAGGGTTGACGCTGTCCAATAAAGCCGCGATCAAAACCAGCGGGAGCAGCCATCTGCCTTCGTCCGACCAAGCCCAAAGAGTTTGCGCGCTGAAAGCGCCGAATTGAAAGAATAAAACAAGGCCAATCAAAACAAGAGCCGACAAAACCAGCAGAAAAAAAATTTTATTTTCATTCATAATCTTCAACTTTAAGGCGTTACTTCGCCGGAAATTTTAAGCTCTTGCAAAGATCCTGAAGCCCCCTCTAAATAAATAATTCGCTCAAACTTGCCCAGCCCGGTAGGCCCATGAGCCGCAGGATTATAAATCGCCTCGGCTTCCACCGTTTCGCCGGGATTGATTAAGATATTAAGGTTCGGAACATATCCATGCCCCGGCATGCCAAAGGGGCCCCATTCGCCGGCGGAAGTTTTAAGCA
>CAYIFM010000083.1:0-1515 GCA_964362705.1 uncultured Candidatus Saccharibacteria bacterium
TGTACCAGTTGACATAGACCTTGCGGTTGTCGGGATTCCAGTTGACATTCGGAACATCGCCATCGGAATTGCGCGAACCCGTTTTATGCCTGATTCCATCAATATCACCGATAATTTTTAGACAAAATTATCTGAGTTATCTGACGGTCGCCAGTAGTATTCCGAGCCAAAGCTCGAGAGAATCAGGCAAGCAGTTTCCTGTGTAGTTGGATATCCCTACCCAACCACAAGATTATTGTATAATAAAATGTCCCCTGCAACAACTGTCGCAGGGGACTTCTTCGCCCCGCTTCGCGGGGCGGGATAATTGCCTGCTTCGCTCGCAAGCGAGCTACGCAGGCAAAGGAAACTGCACGGAACGGGAACGCAGGTCGTCGTAGTGATCGCCGGGGCTGTACCAGCTGACACAGACCTTGCGGTCGTCGGGACTCCAGTAGACATCCGGAACATCGCCATCGGAATCGCGCGAACCCGCACACAATGTGATGTTTTTCACGTCGAGGTGCTGACCAGTGGTCACAAAAAAGCCTGCTCCCAACCAAAGCCGTTCGGGGAGCGTAATGCTTTGATGATTCTGCAGCCGAAGTTGATTGGCAGAGAGGTTTTTGTTTTTCTCATCCGCCTCCACTGTCCGGCAAAATCCGACCACGTACGACCCGTTCTTCGGGTCGCGGTCATGGTTTGGCACGGCCGCATCGAGGTCGTCCTTATACAGCCGGAAATTCACTCCGAGTTTACGCATGCCAGCGACAATCCGGTTGCTGTTAACGCTTTGAACCATCGGGGCCCACCAAATGGCCGGGTCCGCGGGCGGCAATACCAACTTCCTAATTGCCTCTGCCTCGGCATCCATGCCGAGCTTCGCGCAGGTCAGAAGCCAGTCAATGTCGGGCAGAGCCTTAACGATTTTCGGGGTTGCCGAAACAACTTCTTTGGCCGGAGGCAAAAGCGCATCGACCAAAGTTTTCTTCAATGATTCCTGATTTTTCGACCATCCTTCACAGGTGGTCGCGTCCATTTCCTCAGGACGAGGAAGCTGACGAACAACTGACGCAACAAACTCCACCCACGAACCAATCGAGGCTGTTCCATGATCATTCATGGTTGTACCCCTTTCTCTAAAAAACAAAGTGCTACGAAAAGGAACGATTCCTTTTCTTCGTTTTTGATGATAGCATATTAAAAAACTATGTCAAGTTTTTGCGCCGAAATAAGTACGCACACTTATATCTCCCCTTTTTTAATTTTTTGCCTTACTTCTTCAACATAATTATTAAAATACCATAGATTGTGGAAAGTTAAAAGTTTCAAAGCCGTAATTTCCCCTGCCCGCAACAAATGGGAAATATAATCTTTTTTGTAGTTTAAACAAACCGGACAAACACATTCTGGGTCTAATGATTCATTTTTTTTGAGAAAAAATGATTTTTTTAAATTTATTTTCCCTCCCTGCCCCCCCCCCAAAACAAAATTTGCGCGGGGGGTGATAAAAACGAATAACCATAATTGAAAAAT
>CAYIFM010000083.1:1525-2382 GCA_964362705.1 uncultured Candidatus Saccharibacteria bacterium
CGCAGTATACGCGGGGCAAGCAGGGCGGGTCTTTTTTGGGCCGCGGGGGTGAATAAAAGCGATTCCCCTTCTTGCATAATGCGTTGGAACAGTGCAATCAAAAGTATCTACGCCGGATTTAATTATCAATTCCATATCTTCCAAATACCCCACTCCCAAAAGGTGCCTCGGTTTTTTTTCAGGCAATTCATCGGCAACCCACGAAATCATCTCGCCCATTGTTTTCTTGTCATTTCCAAATTCTCCGCCGATTCCAAATCCGGCAAAATCCAAACCGCCGATAAATTTTGCGCTTTCAGTTCTTAAATCGCGGAAACGAGAACCCTGCACAATTCCATACAGCGCTTGTTTTGATTTTTTGGATTTCAGGCAAATTTTCGCCCAGCGATGAGTTTTTTCCAATGATTTTTTTACATAGTCATAATCGGCCAAGGGAGCCGTGCATTCGTCAAAAGCAAAAATAATGTCTGCCCCTAATTTTTCCTGAATTTTTATTGACTCTTTCGGCCCTTAAAATATTTCATCGCGATTTTTGGGAGAGCGAAAATTCACGCCGTCATAATTTATTTTTATTTTTTGCGGCTGTTGTCCCTCTATTATTGTTTTGCTTTCTTCATCCTCCAAAATCTTGCTTCGCAAGATTTTGGAGGACAATCCGAAATCTTTGCCAAATCCCAAAGAAAAAATCTGATAACCGCCGGAGTCGGTCATTAGCGGCTTTTTCCAGTTCATAAACTTATGCAGTTTTCCCGCTTTTTCTACAATTTTTTCTCCAGGTTTCAAATGCAAATGAAAAGTATTGGCAATTAAAATTTGCGATTTTGTTTCTTCAGCTTCTCGCGCTTCTAATGTTTTTA
>CAYIFM010000084.1:0-2371 GCA_964362705.1 uncultured Candidatus Saccharibacteria bacterium
TTAATCCTGTGCCGATGATGAAGCCGATAGAAGCGATTTTACATCCAACGACTTCAGCGCGTACGGTGTTCGAGGCGGAAAAAATTGCGAAAATGTTTGGCAAGACAATGCGTTTCGCCACCGATACTCCTGGATTCGTAGTAAACGGCGCGTTCGTCCCTGCGATAAAAGTTGTTTTGGAAGAAATTGAAGCCGGCGCGAACTACGAGGAAATTGACAAGGCTTGTAAGACGGGGAAATGGGTTAATTTTCCCCCGGCAAGAAAATTTGTGGATACTCTGATTCAGGAATCCATAAGGCTCATCGCGAAGTATAAGGAAGATCCGAGGCCGCATCATTTTTCCGAAGGACAGATCATAGAGAGCATTGAGGAGTTGATGAAGCTCGGTACCAAGATGCCTGCCGGACCTTTTGAACTCCATGAGCTTCTAAAAAGCGGACGAGCCGAGGAAATCCTTAAAGATCCGAAAAGCACCGAAAAATACAAACTGTGTCTTGCGATGGGGCCGGCGCAGTTTATTGATTTGGTTGGGATTGACGTTGCGCTGGACTGCGTAAAATCAATCGCCTTGCAGGAGCCGGAAAGAAACTGGCAGGAACCCAAAATTTTGGTTGACATGCGGCGTGCAGGAAAACTGGGTCTAAAATCCGGCGAGGGGTTTTACAAATACGGCCCGCAGATTGATATTGAATATCCGGAGGACGGATACGCCAAAATTGTTTTTTCGAACGGCAAAAGAAACGCTTTATCAAACGAGTTTGTAAAAAAACTGCGAGCCAAAGTCGCGGAACTCAAGTATTCCGGCAAAGTTCAGAATGGGCTTTTTTTACAGGGAAAAGGACGCACTTTTTCTACCGGCGCGGATATCGGCTGGTTCCCGATGTGCTTGATTGACGAAGAAGAAGGAAATTACGCAGTCAACGAGGGCCGGTTGTTGATGCAGGACATCGCTGATTTTCCGGCGCCGGTAATTGCCGTGATTGAGGGGTATGCTTACGGCGGCGGGTACGAAATCGCGCTTTCTTGCGACTATATTATCGCGAAAGACGGATCAGAGGTTGGTTTGCCGGAAATTGGCCTCGGAATTCTTCCCGGTTGGGAGGGCACCCAGCGTCTGCCGCGAAGAGTCGGATTAGAAAAAGCCGAAGACATGATTTTGAACGCGAAAATTGTAAATGCAGAGCCTCCGTGGGTGGATGTAGTTCTGAAAAAAGAAGCTTTTGCGTGGGAAAACATTAAAAAAGCTGCCGAGCCGGCGCACAAAAGAATGCACGAGCCCATCCCAACATTTTCAATAGAGCGGTGCGCAATTGTTTCTAAGGTTTGTCCGACAAAATTGCGGAAATGGTTGCGAGATTTGGAGCTTGGCTGGCGCCTTAAGAATTATCCGGAGAGTCCGGCGTCTATCCGTCTGGCGCTGCGAGCGATTTACGAAGGAAACTGCAAAAGCTTATTTGAAGGATTACAGGATGAGTGGCAAGCCATCCTCGCGGCCTTCAAAACAAAAGACGCCGAAGAGGGAATCAGACATTTCCTTGAAACCGGAAAACATAAATTTAAAAAGGCCGATTAACGGCCTTTTTTCTCTTTTTTAAATAATCTGTTAAATAAAACCAATGCATACCTGATCCGATGGTGACAATGACATCGCCAATAGTATCCCACATCCAAGATACTCCTGCTGGTATTAATCCAACCGCGACTTCAAATGTTTCCCAAGCCACATTGAATAGAAGAAGCCACATAAACGCCACGCCGGCGTTTTTTTTCCAACTGTCAAAAAATCCGATCATGAGAAGCACCCCGGCTGTGGCATGCTGATATTTGTCAAAATACCAAACGTTGGCTTCCATCCACGGGAAGGCGCTTGGAATCCGCGCGATCAAAACGATCAGGCCGCAGCAAATCAAAAACTTTTTCACAAAATCTCCAAAACCATAGCAGTCGCCTCATCAATCGCGTTGCAAAGAGAAACGACAGCGTATTTGATTTTTTCTTTTCTGCCTTGGCATATCGCGCCGATGGGCAACACGGCGCCAGTCGCTCCCAAAGCGTGCCCGAAAGCGATTGCTCCGCCGCATGGATTTAATATTTCCCAAGGAATGCCGGATTTCATAAAATTCAATGGCGATCCGGGAAAGGCTTCGTTTATCCAGAAAGATCCAATTTTGGAAAAAGAAAGATCTGCGGCATCCAGCGCCATTCTCACTGCGCAAACCGGCTCAACAATGAAATTTTTAGGGTCACCCCCGCCGCATTCAGCGTATGATTTTATCCGCGCCAGAGGTTTTAAGCCGTATTTTTTTGCGGCGCGAGGAGAAGCAAGCGATAAATACGAAGCGTCATCTCCTTTTTTGGAAGAATTTCCGG
>CAYIFM010000085.1:0-289 GCA_964362705.1 uncultured Candidatus Saccharibacteria bacterium
TAATGCCACCAGTCCGGAAAGCCGAACAGGTGGCAAAATCGCGTTCTAGAAAGTCACGAGATAAATAAAGGCTGCAATTAGATCTCGCTTTTCTTTCTTTTTTGGAATTTTGGGCGCAACCACGCCCGGATGATTGGAATCCGTTTCTTTGCGCCCATGTTGGCGCAAGTGGGAAAATAATTCCCTTTGTTTATTTTTTTTCATTTTTTAAAAAACTCCCTGCACCGGTTGTGCGCTGCCATCACAAGATGGCAGCAAGCCATGCCTTGCGTGTAAAGGCACCTTAGCT
>CAYIFM010000085.1:299-2300 GCA_964362705.1 uncultured Candidatus Saccharibacteria bacterium
CCAAACAAACACTACCGCAAGGTCGAGAACTTTGCAATATGTTACGCTTCCGACCTCGCCTGCACATGATATGTGCTTTTTATTTTTCTTGCCCGTCCTTCGGCGTGGACTCTTTTTTTCTTTTCTATAAGAAGCTCTCTGTCTTTAACGGATACAATTACAGTGTCCCCTTTTCTCACTCCATTTGAAATAATGTAGGACGCTACCGGATTTAAAATTTTATTCTGAATCAGGCGATTCAAAGGTCGCGCGCCGTAATGCGGATTGTAGCCTTCTTTTGCAAGGTACGACAAGGCCTCTTCGGAAATATCCAAGGCAATGCCTTTGCTGAAGAGCCGATCTTTAACCACTTTCATTCTTAAATTCACTATTTCTTTTATCGCAGATTCGGAAAGAACATCGAAAACAATGATTTCGTCGAGACGATTCAAAAATTCCGGACGAAAATTGTCTTTCAGCGCTTCCATTACTTTTTCTTTCATATTTTTGTAATCAGTCTTTGGAGAATTATTAGAAAACCCGATGGACTCCATTTTTTCCACAAACTGGCTCCCGATATTGGAAGTCAGAATAATAATAGTATTCTTGAAATTCACGACTCTTCCCTTGCCATCGGTCAACCTACCTTCGTCAATCACCGAAAGAAGCATATTGAAAACTTCCGGATGAGCCTTTTCAATTTCATCAAAAAGAATTACAGCATAAGGACGATGGCGGACGGACTCGGTTAATTGCCCAGCCTCGTCATAACCGACATATCCCGGAGGAGAGCCGATGAGTTTGGATACAGAGTGCCTTTCCATATATTCAGACATATCCACCCGGATAATCGCTTTATCGTCGTTAAACATAAACTGCCCTAGCGCCTTAGTGAGTTCCGTCTTGCCGACTCCGGTCGGACCCAAGAATATGAAAGAACCAATCGGTCTGTTCGGATCCCCGATGCCAGCGCGAGAACGCCTGACAACATCTGCAACTCGCTTGATCGCCTCATTTTGACCCACTACCCGCTTATTCAATTCCGCTTCCATTTTTTCCAGCTTTGCGCGTTCCTCTTCCAGCATCTTGACGAGTGGTATCCCCGTCCAGCGAGCCACCACTTCGGCGATGTCTTCTGCCGTGATTTCTTCTTTCAAAATTCTACGCGACTTCTGCAATTTTTTCAAACGCAAAAGTTTTTCTTCAAGTTCCTTTTTTAAAGCTGGTATTTTGCCATAGCGTATTTCCGCAGCTTTAGATAAATCAGACTTCATCTCGGCACTTTCAGCTTCTAGACGAATCGTCTCCATGTCTTTTTTAATCGCTCGAATTTCAACGACAATTGTCTTTTCATTTTGCCATTTGAGCGCCAATTCTTTCGTTTTCTCAGTAAGGTTGCCTATTTCTTTATCGATTTCTTTAAGTCTGTTTTTTATTTCTTTAGTTTTTTCGTGATCTTTTCCGTCCCCCAAACTAGCGACTTCTTTTTTCAACGCTTCTTTTTCAATTTCCAAACGCATTATTTTTCGGTGCGCGTCTTCCAAAACCGGTGGCTTGTTTTCCAACATTATTTTGAGTGAAGAAGAAGCCTCATCTATCAAGTCCACCGCTTTATCCGGCAGGAATCTGTTTGTAATATAGCGGGAAGAAAGGTTTACAGCGGCAATGATGGCGTCATCGGTAATGCGAACACCGTGAAAAAGTTCGTATTTCTCTTTTAGCCCGCGAAGAATGGCAATCGCGTCTTCCATGCCCGGCTCGTCGATATAGACAGGCTGAAACCGTCGGGCAAGCGCCGGATCTTTTTCGATATGTTTTTGGTATTCACGCAAGGTTGTCGCGCCGACAGCCCGCAACTCGCCGCGCGACAAGGCAGGCTTCAGCATATTCGAAGCGTCCATTGTCCCTTCGGCGCCGCCGGCGCCGACAATCGTGTGAATTTCGTCAATAAAAATTATGACTTTGCCATCGGATCGCTCGATTTCTTTCATAATACCTTTTAGCCTCTCTTCAAATTCTCCG
>CAYIFM010000086.1:0-2224 GCA_964362705.1 uncultured Candidatus Saccharibacteria bacterium
AAAAATCCCGCGCGGGACATTGGAAGTGCCTTCATAAATAGGAAAGACGTCTCCGTCCATTGCCACGCGGCTTATTTCTTCGGCAAGCAAATATCCGGACCCGCCATGGATATCTTGCGCTTTGCCTTTAAGATATTTCAGCGATTCGCTGGCAAATAGTTTAGCCAAAGAAGCGTAGGGCCCAAAATCTTTTCCCTGATCCTCCAGCCAGGCGGAATAAAAAAGTAAAAGCCTGGAGACGTCGGCCGCGAACGCTATATCGGTCAAAATGTCGTAAATAGACGAACGCTCTATAATGCTTGATCCAAATGTCGAGCGATTGGTCGCGTGTCTTTCAGCGAGTTCTCCGGCGCGCTCAAGTCCGCCTATTGCCTGCGCGGCAATCCAATTGCGCCCGTGTTCCAATGTAGACATCGCTACCCTAAAGCCTTTGCCATATTCGCCCAAAAGAGAATCAAATGGAGCAACGGCGTCAGCGAAAGCAACAGACCCCATATGCGCTGCGTGCAATCCTTCTTTGGGATCGGGCCTGGATGGTTTTACGCCGGAAGTATCAGCAGGAATCAGGACAGCGGAAATCCCGCGATGATCCTTGAGATCCCTATTTGTGCGGCAAAAAACTACCAGAAAACTTGCTGCGGGCGCGTTTGTGATAAAACATTTCTCGCCGTTTATGGCCCATCCGTGCTCGGCAAGAGTAGTGTAGGTTTCAATTCGCGCCGCGTCAGAGCCGTGGTTGGGTTCGGTCAAGCAAAACGATCCTAAAATTTTTCCTTTTGCCAAATCCGGCAGCCATTTACTTTTGTGGTGCGAAGCGCCGAATTTAAGCAGGGGATAACTCACCAAAGAATTGCCGACGCCGAGAATCAAAGCCCCTCCGGACCAAATTCTGGACATTTCCATCATCGCGATAACCCCGGAAAGATTATCCATTCCGGCGCCGCCGTATTCTTCAGGGATATTGATTCCGCAAAGCCCCAGCTCGGCCATGGCCCTCACAAATTCCCAAGCGAATTCCGAGTTGTGCTTCTCGTATTTTTTGATCATCTCTTTAATATCTTCCGCCTCCATCCTCTTTTTCACCATTTCTTTCAACATCAAATGTTCTTCCGAAAACTTCATAAGCTCCTCTTCTTCAACTTTTAAAATCTGAACATAAAATAGCATTGCCAAAATAATCCGCAATAGCTTGCTAAAATAATCAGAAAACGCTATAAGTAAAGCAGAAATCTTGAAAAAGGAGAGTGAAATGAAAAGAATCGCTATTTTTGGAGCGGCTGGCGTTATGGCAAGAGGGATCATTGAAATGCTGCTTACTCACACGCATTGCGAGGTGGCCTCGTTTGATGTTATTTTCCAAGACGAAGCAAAACTCAAAGCTGCGCAAAAAGCTTTGAAGCTCGCGCTTTACCGCGCCGGACTCCACGAAAAGAAATTAATTTATCGATCTCGAGAAGAAGTGCTGGCAGCTTTCAACCGCGTTGTTTGGCTCGCGCCGGAAAGTAGCAATTTGGCAGCTTACTTGCCCAATTGCGATTTGGCCATTGAAGCGGTTATAGAAGACGAAAAAATTAAAAAAGCTCTTTATGCTCAAATTGAAAAATACGCCAATCCGGATACGCCAATTTTTACCAACACTTCTACAATTAAGATTTCTCGACTCGCGGAAGAGCTTAAGCGTCCGGAAAGATTCATGGGGCTGCATTTCTTTAATCCTGTGCCGATGATGAAGCCGATAGAAGCGATTTGGCACCAGACAACTTCGTCGCAAACTGTCGTTGAGGCCGGAAAAATTGCAAAAATATTGGGCAAAAAACTTCTTTTTGCTCCGGATGCTCCCGGTTTTGCGGTAAACGGAGCGTTTGTCCAGGCAATAAAAGTTGTTTTGGCAGAAATTGAGGCCGGCGCAAACTACGAAGAAATTGATAAAGCTTGCAGGACGGGAAAGTGGGTTAATTTTCCTCCAGCAAGAAAATTTGTTGAAACGCTCATTCAAGAATCAATCAAGCTTATTGTGAAATATAAAGAAGATCCGGGGCTGCATCATTTTTCCGAAGAGAAAATAAAAGAGAGCATTGAGGAATTGATGAAGCTTGGCACCAATATGCCTGCCGGGCCATTTGAGCTCGATGAGCTTTTAAAAAGCGGACGGGCCGAAGAGATTCTCAAAGATCCGAAAAGTGCCGAAAAATATAAATTGTGTCTGGCGATGGGGCCGGCGCAA
>CAYIFM010000087.1:0-2206 GCA_964362705.1 uncultured Candidatus Saccharibacteria bacterium
CCCGCCGACTTTGGCTATCTTCGACCTGTCTTTGCCGATGTTGAAAAGAAAGGCGATTGTTATCAACAGCACCGAAAACGCGCACGGGTTTACGCTGTCCACCAAAGCGGCCGCGATTATCAGCACAAGCGTTAGCACTCCGATTCCTCCGTCTTTTGGAAGTTCAATCATGCCTGATTTAATTGCCATGTAGCTTGCTACAACAGCTATCAGAACTAGTCCAAGAATTAATAGCTTATATCTCATCTTTTTTTATGTCCAAGGCTTAGCCTTGGACAACTTAAAAAATCCCGGAATGGGATTATGAATACGCACGCGCGAAGTTTACGACTAAAATTCTGCGCGCCGCAGTTAGATAAAATTTGGGCTGTTTTCGTGAAGCGTATTCCAACTTATCCGCTCTTTTTTAAACGGCTGGAAAGAAGTTTCAAAAATTTTTACAAGATTTTCACGGTTAAGCGAAAATATGGCGGACGGAAACTTGAATCTTTCAATAATCAAAATGTAGGCAAAGATGAGTGTCAGAGTCAGCGAAATAATGATCATGCTTTCAGCTGATTGCGGAACAGGGGAGTTAGAAAAAGATTTAAAAGAGTTCAAATGAAAATTAACCGACGCGGTCGGGTTTACTGGGCAGGAAGCTCCTTGGGAAAGAGATCCGATGCATGAAGAAAAGCCGTTCATATGGCCTCCCATTCCCCATAGGCCAAAAACGGCGATTCCGGTGAAGCTTACAAGCGTTATAACCGCAAAAAATCGGCTCATATTTGTAGAGTATAATTATAGCTTATTTTGGCTATAGGTCAAAGTTTGCAAAATTATATGTGTCTAGGTTAAGATATGTTTATAATTATTACTTTTTTAAATCATTTATGGAAAACGAAACTCCAAAAATAAAATTGGTGTTTGTTATTGTCGCAATCGTCTTGGTAGCCGTTGTCGGCTATCTGGTTTACAAATATAAATTTAAGTCCAGCGCGCTTGACGCGCCTGCTACGTTTGGAGAGCAAGTTTCCGATAAAATCCAAAATCCGGGAGACGCTGTCCCCGATGCCAATCCGTACGATACAAAAACAAATCCTTACGAAGCAAAGGTCAATCCGTTCCGAGACACTTATCAGAACCCGTTTAAATAGGCGCTAGAAATTAGCCACTAGGCGTTAGTAATTCAAAATTTCTAAATCCTAAAGCCTAGAAGCTAAAAACTATTCATAAAATGATTAAATTACAAAACAAATCAAATGCGGTTCTATCGGGGGCGATAATATTCGCGGGATTGGCTGTCAGTTTTATTATTTTGGATAATTCAGTTTTAGCTCAATCAGAACCCGTTTATCCGATAGCTGAACTGGGAAACTGCAAAAATCAGACTGAATGCGCATCTTTTTGCGATAATGAAAACAATATTATATCTTGCGTAAGTTATGCCGAAAAAAATGGAATGATGAGCGCCCAAGATGCAAATGAGGCGCGCAAGTTCGCCAAGATAGGATCCGGTCCTGGAGGATGCAAAACAAAATCCGAGTGCGCAACTTACTGCGATTCTGTTGACCATATCGACGCTTGTCTGCAATTTGCGACTCAAAATGGGCTTATTAATGAGACAGAATTAGCGGAAGCGCAAAAAGTTGCTGAAACCTTGAAAACAGGCGCGAAAATGCCAGGCGGATGCAAAACCAAAGCTGAATGCAAAACATATTGTGATTCTTCGGATAATATGAGCGAGTGCATTGATTTTGCCGAAAAGGCGAATCTTATTCCGCAAAACGAGCTGGCTGATGCTAAGAAAGTTGCGAAGGCTCTTAAATCAGGGCAGAAACAACCGGGTAGTTGTAAAAATAAAGCGGATTGCGACGCGTATTGTTCCATTTCATCTCACGCGGAAGAGTGCATAAATTTTGCCTTATCGGCGGATTTGATTCCACAAGAGGAAGTCGAAAACGTAAAAAAAATTCTTCCGCTGATGAAAGCCGGCAAGATGCCGGGCGGATGCGCCAAAAAAGAAGAATGCAATGCCTATTGCGCAAACAGTTCTCATGCTGATGAATGCGCTAATTTTGCGGTTGAAGCGGGATTTATGAAGCCGGAAGATGTTGAGATGTACAAAAAGACCGGCGGCAAAGGCCCTGGAAATTGCAAAGGCAAAGAGGACTGCGAAACCTATTGCAATGATCCTGCCAATCAGGAATCCTGCACAAGTTTCGCC
>CAYIFM010000088.1:0-2175 GCA_964362705.1 uncultured Candidatus Saccharibacteria bacterium
ATGTTCTTTTTCTTTCCGCAATTGCACGGCTTTGATGGAAGAGGCTCCCAGATCAATGCCCAAAAAACTCTCTTGTCCAAAGAGCCGCTTAGCGCCCCTCAAGCCCAATTTCTGTAAAAAAGACAACTCCATTCCCATCAGTATAGCATATTGCCCCAATCTCTCTGACCTGCTTTAATTTTATCACACTATGAAAAAAGCTTTTGTAAACCTTATCCACACGTTATTGAATATAGTACTGCCGCGTCAATGCGCTGGATGCGGACTTGAAAGTGAGGATTTTTGTAAAAATTGTTCTCTCGCATCTTATCAAAAAGGCGCCCAATGCCTAATCTGCGGCCTTAGGAACAAAGATGGCAAAACTTGCCACAAACACCGAATATTAAACCAAATCCTCTGGGCTGGCCGCTACGACAACGCGCTCCGAAAAGCAATATGGCAATTAAAATATAAAAAAAGGAAAGAGCTTGCGGCGCCTCTGGCAAAAATGATGTGGAAAAAATTTAGTGAAATCCATGGAAATTCTTTTCTGGCATCGCATTTTTCAAGACACGAATATCCCGCTGCTGCGGGATTTCTCTGCTCGTCCCGAAGTGTCGGGACTGCGCAAGGTCTTGAAAAACGCATGCCATTAAAGAATTTTTCGCAGCAAAATGCGTCATCTTTTGCGATCATCCCGATCCCTCTACATTTTAAAAAACAGTACGAGCGCGGATTCAATCAGGCCGAACTTCTGTCCAAAGAATTCTCCCGCCTTTCTAACATCCCACTTCTCGCCAACACGCTTCTCAAAATAAAAGAAACTCCGGCGCAGGTCGAAACTCCGAATAAGGAATTGAGAATCAAGAATCTGGAAAAGGCGTTTCAAATTAATCCAAAAATATCGAAATCCGACCTAATGCTCCTAACCTCTGGCGCGCTGATTTTAATTGACGACGTCGCAACCACAGGCTCCACTCTTTTCCATGCGGCTTCCGCACTTCGCATCGCCGGAGCCAAAAAAATCATCGGCCTCGTCGTGGCTCACGGGGCTTGAAGAAGAAGCTTCAAAGGACTCAAAGCAAGAACCGATTTCTATCGGATGGTGATTAGAAGACTTTGATCTTATTTTTTGCCATATGCGTGCCATTTTATCATTTCTTTCCACACGGCAGTAACACGTTATCCACAATGCTATCTGCCGTATTTTTGCTGAAGCTCCTTCATTGCTTGGTAAAACCGCAAGGCGCGTTCGCTGAATTCGGCCGGGCTAGCATCCGGGAAGTGCCGGAAAGCCAAGATGTCGTACGGCGTGTAGCGTTTGGATAGATCGTCCAGTTTTTGGGAAAGCTCATCCGTTTTTTTGTTACTTGAGTCAAGCCGTTTTTGCTCCGACGATGTAAACAAGTTATTGGATATCTGGCTGATTGCTAGTTTTGGGTTCAGTGAACTTATTTTTTTAAGCAATAAATCAAAACCAGGGGCTACCTCATCCCAGAGAGATTTTAATTCCGAAAACGATGGATTGGTTGCGACCGCAACCTCGTCATAAAAAAGCTCCCGTCCGGCAGTTTGTATTTCAGACAAGCGCTTGTTGAAAAACTTTTGAAAATCCGCCACTGTCGCTGTCGGCAAAAACGGAGTTTTCTCTTCTTTGAGCGATGTCAGTGCTGCGCGAAAGGCATTAGCGTTCTTCAAAAACGCGGCAAGTTCTTTGGCGTGACCATTTTGAGCGAGCGCAAAATCAACATATCCAGCAAATTCTTTCTGGTAATTCTCCATGCGCTTCGGGGTTTTGATGAAAACAAGATCTTTTTCGATTGAATTTAAAAGCGCGATTCTTGCGTTTAAAACATCGAGCGCGCTTTCGTAGTCTGCCGCTTTTTTAAGCGACGAAGCGTCCGGCTCCAAGCCTACGCCTTCCAATTTTTGATAGAACGGGAGAATCGCCTCAGCGTACTTTTGGGGCACATAAATCTCAAAATAATAATAGCCCCCGCCGGCCACAGCTACGGCCGCGATCACCAAAATTAAAATAAGCGCGCTCTTCACGCGCTTAGCGCCCTATATTTCTAAGGCAGTCCTGTTTCATAAATGAATTGGAAACCTCGTTGCAAAGAGATGGGTTGTTGCGCGCTGTGTTCATGTAGCAACCATCGCGCTGCCCAATATTTACTTTTTTTTTGCAAAGAGAGC
>CAYIFM010000089.1:0-2174 GCA_964362705.1 uncultured Candidatus Saccharibacteria bacterium
ACATAGATGTTCACGGAGGAGAGTTGAGGATGTACGTCGGGCATATTGATACTTATCCAAAAAAGTCGGCGGTTGACGCATGGCTGGCCAAAGAGTCCGATTTGGGGGGAAAGCTCGCGCTATTTTCGGAAAATGTTAAAAAATCAAAAGTCGCTTTAATGGATCTGCTTTACGGATTAAAAAAAGATGGAAAAAGACTTTGCGGTTTCGGAGCGACTTCCAAGGGCGTTATTATAACTAACTATTGCGGCATAGGTCCAGATTTGATTCCGTTTATTACCGATACGACCCCGATCAAGCAGGGCAAATTTTATCCCGGATCGCATATCCCGGTAGTTCCGCAGGAAAACTTCAAAAACGTGGACGCCGCTTTTCTTTTCGCGTGGAACCATTTAAAAGAAATAGACGCGTATCAAAGCGCTTATAGGGCGGGCGGAGGCAAATGGATTACTCACGTGCCTTATCCGCGCGTTGTATGAAAAATAAAAAAATTTTAATGACCGGGGGCTCCGGCCTTTTGGGGAGCGAAATTAAAAAACTGGCTCCGGACATAATTTCCCCGAGCCACGCAGAAATGGATATAACCGATTATGACTCTGTTTTTTCCGTTTTAAAAAAATACAAGCCGGATATTATTTTGCATCTCGCGGCGGTTACCAAGCCGCCGGAACACGAAAAAAATCCAGAGCCGGGAATTTTAGTAAATATTGTGGGCACCGCGAATTTGGCGCGCGCGGCGCATCATCTTGGCGCGCGGCTGGTTTATACATCAACTGATTATCTTTACGTAGGCAAAGGGCCGCATAAAGAAACAGAGCCGGTTTTGCCGCCTTACAAATTTGCCTGGTCAAAGCTTGGAGGGGAGTGCGCCGTCAGTATGCTTTCCGATTCGCTTATTTTGCGCCTAAGCTTCGGACCCAGACCCTTCCCTTGGGATAAGGTTTATAAAGGCCAGTATAATTCCAAACTTTATGTTGATGAAACGGCGCCTTTGGTTTTAGAGGCTGCTAAATCGGAAGCAAAAGGCGTTATGAATATAGGCGGGCCAAAAACATCTTTGGAAGATTACGCGCGAAGGACCCGCCGAGATATCCAAACAATTCCAAAACCGGATTGGGTGCCGGAAGATACGAGTTTGGACATCTCAAAACAGAAGGCGGAGTTTGGGCGTTATATTCAAGATGAGAGTTCAATTTAACGATCTTAACAAGGCAACTAGCCAAGTAAAAGGCAAATTTCTAAAAGAGGCAGGCTTGTTGGTCGGCAGAGGCCGTTTTATTTTGACGGAAGAAGTTAAAAATTTTGAAAGCGCTTGGGCCAAGGCGGTCGGGGCAAAATACGCGGTCGGCGTGTCAAGCGGTACGGATGCTTTATATTTAGCGCTCGCCGCTTTGGGCATCGGCGCGGGAGACGAAGTTATTACGCAGGGAAACGCCTATAACGCGTCTGTGACGGCGATTTTGCGCGTGGGGGCTATGCCTAGATTTGCCGATATAAATCCGGAAACTTTGACTTTGGACGCGAAAAAAATAGAGCCTCTCATAAATAAAAAAACCAAAGCCATACTTCCGGTGCATCTTTACGGGCAGGCCTGCGACATGGACGCGGTTTCAAAAATCGCGAAAAAACACAAACTCAAAATCGTTGAAGATTGCGCTCAAGCGCACCTCGCTTCTTTCAAGGGGAGGCAAGCCGGCGTTTGGGGAGATATCGGCGCTTTTAGTTTTTATCCGACAAAAAATTTAGGCGCTTTCGGGGACGCGGGCGCGGTTACCACGAACGACAAAAAAAATTATGAAAAAATTCTGGCGCTTCGCGATTTGGGGCAGGTTGCCAAAAACGATCACCGCCATTTAGGTTTTAACATGCGCCTAGATCCTATTCAGGCGATTTTGCTTAAACTTAAACTGCCGTATCTTAAAGCGAACACAAAGGAGCGGCAAGACGCGGCTTTGTATTACGACAAACTGCTTTCAGAAGCCGCGATTCCGGTTGTTCCGGTTTCAAAAAATAAATATTCCGGCCACGTCTATCATCTTTATGTTGTAAGGGCGCTTGGGCAGAGTCGCGATTGGTTAACAGGCGAACTTAAAAAACTCGGCGTTGAAACCGCGGTTCATTATCCTTTGCCGGTTTATGAGCAGCCGTTTTTTAAAAGCCTTAAATTAAATTTT
>CAYIFM010000090.1:0-2167 GCA_964362705.1 uncultured Candidatus Saccharibacteria bacterium
TCGGCGACGGTTTCGCCGCCGCGCGAGCGGATGTCTATTTTGTATCCCGTGAGTTTAGCGGCGAGGCGCACGTTTTGCCCGCCTTTGCCGATGGCAAGCGACAATTGGTCTTCGGTGACGGTCACTCTGGCGTGTTTGCGCTCCTCATCCACTTCAACTTCCAGAACTTTCGCGGGAGAAACGGAGCTCGCGATATATTTTTCCGCGTCCTCCGACCAGGGGATAATATCTATTTTTTCTCCGCCCAGCTCGGAGATGACTGTCGTGACCCTTACTCCTCTTTGCCCGACACAGGATCCAACCGGATCAATCCCTTCTTCTTTAGACGTGACGGCGATTTTGGTGCGGGAACCGGCTTCTCTGGCTACGTTTTTAATTTCCACGACTCCTGAAGCGATTTCCGGAACCTCAATTTCAAAAAGTTTCGCTACCAATTTCGGGTGCGATCTGGAAAGATAAATACTAGGTCCCTTGGGCCCTTTTTCCACGGAAAGCAAAAGTGTTTTTATGCGTTCATTCGCCCGGTATCTTTCGCCTCTTACTTGTTCATCGGCCGGCAAGACCCCGATGGTTCTTCCCAAATCCAAAAATACCATCCGCCCTTCTATCCGTTGGACGATGCCGGAAATCACTTCGCCTTCTTTTTCTTTAAATTCATCAAAAACGGAGTCTCTTTCCGCTTCACGTATTCTTTGTAAAATAACCTGCTTTGCGGTTTGCGCCGCGATCCGCCCGTAATCCTCCTTGGCCTCTAATGGGAAAGTCAGCTCGTCACCGGGTTTTGCGTCTTTTTTTATTTTTTTGGCGTCAGCCAGCATAATATGGCGGTCTTCATTGAACCTGACTTTTTTAATTTCGCCTTCCTCCCCGGTTTCTTCCAGCGGAGCTTCTCTTTCCGGCGGCCTTCCTTCCTGCAACGCCTCGGCCCGCGCCGCTTCTTCGGCGGCGATTTCTTCTTCAGATTTAATCATTGATTCGTCCACAACGAGCCTTACTTGCCAAAATTCCGCCTTTCCGCTTTTGGGATCAAATTTCGCGCGGACAATCTGCGTTTTTTTTCCGTAGTCGCGCTTATAGGCGGCGGCCAAAGCCAAATCAATGGTCTCCATTATTTTTTCTTTGGGGATGCCTTTTTCCTGCGCCAGCTGATCCAGCGCCGTATTAAAATTTTTCAGATCTAACATGCCAATTTTATATGAGCGTTAGCGAATAAATAAAATTGAGCACCCCGCCCTCTAAGCGCCAATTCTTTTTTTAAGAGACCGCCAAGCGCTACCATAGTGCTTAAGTTTTCTTTCGCGGTCTCTTGCTGTTTTATCATGTAAATAAGATTCATAGTAAAGCAACTGACAATGTCCTTTGGTTTTATTATGCTCGGTTAACCGGCGCTTTAAATCGCTGGTATATCCAATGTATAACTCGCCGCTTTCTAGTTCTAAAACATATACGTAATGCATAGAGGGCGGGGTTAAGGTTTTGCTACCAACCCAGCCGTCTAAGCTAAAGAATAATTTATCCAAAGCATAGACGGCTAGGTTGGGCAAATTCCTTAAAATTAAAAGCCCATCGTAATCATGATGGACTTATTTAAGCTTAGCAAAGGTAGAAAGCGATGTCAAATGCTATTTGTGTATATAAAAATATTAATTTTTTGGTATGATTTACTTAATATGAAACTTCCATCGAAACCGAAGGCTGGATTATATATAGACGATTCCAACTTATATAAAAGGGGTAAGGCAAGCGGCTGGATGACCGACTATAAAAAATTATATAAATGGGTGGCCAATTTGAATACAATAGTCCACGCCAGAGTGTATATGGGTCGGCCAAGATATGAGCCGGCCAAATCTATCAGCGAAGCTCTTGAAAAATATTTTACAAAAATTGGCTTCACCGTTACCGCCAAAGACCTTAAAAGGCTTAGAGACGCCGCATCCGCAAATGGTTTTAGGAACAAGTGCAATTTTGATGTGGAAATGCATGATGAAATTATGGAAGATATCGGCGATTTGGATATTGTGTATATTGCCAGCGGAGACAGCGATTTTATAAGAACGAAGGAAAATATTTTAAAGAAACAAAAACATATTAAATTTATTGCTTATGAGAATAATTGCGCTTGGGAAATCAAAAACAGCTCGTGGTTTATAAGCCTAGATTCAAT
>CAYIFM010000091.1:0-2162 GCA_964362705.1 uncultured Candidatus Saccharibacteria bacterium
TTTCAAAATCACCGGTCCTGGAGAATACGAATTTAAGGGCATTTTGGTGCGCGGGATTGAATCTTTTCATGATAACAAAAATGGCAGATCGAAAGGCAAAAACACCATCTATATTATCGATTGGGACGGGATGAGGCTCGCGCATATTGGGGATTACGGCGAAGCCAGTTTGCGGAGTGAAATTCAAGAAACTGTCGGTACGCCAGATATTCTGTTTTTACCAGTGGGAGGCGCAGATACTATTAATGGAGAGGCAGCCGCAAAACTTGTTAATCAAATTGAGCCGAGTATAATAATCCCGATGCATTATAAAGGGCCGGGCCTCAAAGCCAAGCTCGACGGAGTGGAAATATTTATGAAAGAGATGGGAGGGCGGTTGCCGCCGGAAGCGGAGGAAAAATTTACAATAAAAAAGAACGCGCTCCCGGCAGCGGAAGAATCGAGGATTGTTATTTTAAAAACACCATGAAGCATCCATTAGATTTACTTGAAAAGATTCGCGAAAAACCGGAGCCCGCGAGGAAGTTCATCGGCGCCGTTTTGGTCGCGGTCATCATGGCGGTGATTTTAGGAGTTTGGGTTACAACCATTGATTTAAAAGCTCCTTCCGGCCAAAATCTCCTCGCAGAATCCTCCCAACCCTCGCCTTTTTCTCTCTTTTGGAATTTCGCAAAAGAATCGTTTAAATAAAAAAAGCTGGCGATGGTAACAAGCTATATATTGTTTGTCAATAGCACGCTAATGCTGTTTATTTTGCTAAAATTTTAGTAATGACCAAGCAGGAGGCCGAGGAAAGAATAGAGAAGTTGAAAAAGCTGATAGATAAATACCGCTATCAGTATCATGTTTTGAATAAATTGGAAATTTCGGAGGAGGCGCTGGATTCGCTGAAGCACGAACTGAAAAAACTGGAAGACGAATTTCCAGATTTGGCGACATCAGATTCGCCGACGCAGAGAGTCGCGGGAAAGCCTCTGAAGGAGTTCAAAAAAGTGAAGCATCAAAGTAAAATGCTGTCTTTGGAAGACGTTTTTTCCGAAGAAGAGTTTTCGGAGTGGCTTACAAGGATAAAAAAGCTTGCTCCGCGCGATAAATTTAGTTTTTATGCCGAGCCAAAGTTTGACGGGCTTGCTTTAAGCATTGTTTATAAAAATGGAGTTTTAAAATACGCGGCAACGCGCGGCGACGGAGAAGTTGGAGAGGATGTCACTCAAAATGTCCGAACGATTGAATCGATTCCTCTCCGTATTGCGCAAAAAGCGAGAATCGAAGCGCGCGGAGAGGCGATTATCACAAAGAAAAATTTTGAAGCGATAAATAAAGAGAAAAAAAAGAAAGGCGCACAGATTTACGCCAACACCAGAAATTTGGCGGCAGGATCTTTAAGGCAATTGGATCCAAAAATTACCGCCTCGCGCCGGCTGGATTTTTTCGCATATGATTTAATTGGGATTGAGTTTAAAAATCACAGCGAGAAACACAAAGCGCTCCGCGAATTGGGTTTTAAAACCAGCGGGAACTTGGAAGGAATATGTAAAAAGTCGGAAGAAGTTTTTTCGCGCTACAAAAAAATCGCGGAGCGCCGCGAAAAGCTCCAGTATAATATTGACGGTATCGTTGTGTCGGTTGACTCCAACGATTTATTTAACAAATTGGGTGTGGTCGGCAAAGCCCCAAGAGGCGCCATAGCTTTTAAATTTTCTCCCAAAGAAGCGATAACCAAAGTAGAAGATATTATCGTGCAGGTTGGGCGTACTGGCGCGCTGACCCCGGTGGCAGTTCTTTTCCCGGTTGAAATCGGCGGAGTAACTGTAAGCCGCGCGACACTTCATAATGGAGACGAAATAAAAAGATTGGGAGTTAAAATTGGGGATAGCGTAATTGTAGGGCGCGCCGGAGACGTTATCCCAGACATAAGAAAAGTTTTAAAAGAATTGCGGACTGGGCGCGAAAGAGAATTCCGCATGCCTAGGCATTGCCCTGTTTGCAATCATGAGATAAAAAAAACGCACGGAGAGGTCATTGCTTACTGTGTAAGTAAAAATTGTACAGCGAGACACAGAGAAAATCTTTATCATTTTGTATCACGCAAAGCTTTCAATATTGATGGCTTGGGCCCCAAAATTCTGGACGCTTTTTTAGACAACGGACTTATACAAGAC
>CAYIFM010000092.1:0-2062 GCA_964362705.1 uncultured Candidatus Saccharibacteria bacterium
TGACAGGCTTAATCATATTGATGCTCGCATGGGCCGGATGGAAGCCGATCTCGAACAGATTAAGGGTGAAATTGTCTACAAATTTCAGTTCGAAGATTTAGAGGGCCGAGTTAAATATCTCGAAACCAAACTTGGTATTGAGAGCAGAGAGATTAAAAAGTAAAACAAAAACGTCCCGATGAATCGCGGACGTTTTTTATTTTGCCGTTTTGTGTTAAAAATCAATTATGACTCCGGAAACTAAACTTGAAGATATTTTTAAGCAACTCGCGCCGAGGCAAAAAATCGCGCTTAAAAATTTAGGGCTCAAAACTGTAAACGACCTTTTGTATCATTTTCCATATCGCTACGAAAATCCGGCGGATTTAAAAAGAATCGGCGAGGTTTTCGAGGGCGAGCAGGTCCGCGTCTGGGGCAAAGTCAAAAAAATTGACTACGAAAAAACCTGGAAGAAAAAAATGAACATCGCCTACGCCACGGTTGAAGACCCAACCGGGCGGATTAAACTTGTTTGGTTCCGCCAGCCCTACATCGCAAAAATGCTCCCGGAGGGTTCTTGCGCTATTTTTTCCGGCAAAATCGCGATGCGGAAAAATGAAAAATATATCGCCAATCCGCTTTATGATATCGTCCCCTGCAATGTTATTCCGGCTTTTTCCAAAGAAGATTCTGCCAAACTTCAGCCTCTCTATTCTGCTTCATCCGGCGTCTCTTCGCTTTGGATTGCCAAAGCGATTTCAAAAATACTCCAGCAAGTTGAAACGCCGGAATTTCTTCCTAAAGAAATTGTGGAAAAATACCATCTGCCGGAGTTTGGGAAAGCGCTCCGCTGGGCGCACTTTCCCAAAACGGAGGAACACGCTTCTGCCGCCAAAAAACGCTTTGCTTTTGAGGAAGTTTTTTTAATGCAGCTTCTAAGAATGTCCCAAAAAGAAGAAATTAAAAAATCCTCGGGCATCAAACTGGAAAATATTGAAAAATTGCAAGACGAGTTTATAAAACTCCTAGCGTTTAAATTGACCGCGGCGCAAGAGAAGGCCATCGGCGACGTAGCCAAAGATTTGAAATCTGGCCACCCGATGAACCGCCTTTTGGAAGGCGATGTAGGCTCCGGGAAAACCGCTATCGCCGGGTGCGCGGCGTATATTTTGGCAAAAAACGGGATGCAAGCGACCTACATGGCTCCAACGGAGATTCTGGCACGCCAACATTTTGAAACTTTTTATAAATTACTTACGGGTATGGGAATTAAAATCGGGCTTCTTACCTCCTCCATCTCCGAAAAATTCCCGTCCAAAATTAATCCCAAGCTCCCAACGCATATCTCCAAAAACCAGCTTTTAAAATGGATTTTGGCGGGCGAGATACAAATTTTAATCGGCACGCATTCTTTGATTGAAAAAAAGGTGGTTTTTAAAAAACTGGGGCTCGCCATGGTAGACGAACAGCACAGGTTCGGAGTCATGCAGCGCTCGCGGCTTTTTAAAAAAACTTCTTTGCCTCCTCATTTTCTTACAATGACCGCGACTCCAATCCCCCGCACGCTCGCGCTTACCATCTATGCCGACTTGGACGTTTCTTTAATTGACGAAATGCCCGCAGGGCGTAAACCGATTGAAACAAAAATTGTCCCGCCGAAAGAAAGAAATATCGCGTACGAATTTATCAGAAGTAAATTATTGGAAGGCGACCAGGCGTTTGTGATTTGCCCAAGAATTGAGCCGAAAGACCCGTCAAAAGAGGGATGGATGAAAGCGGAGATGAAATCCGTAAAAGAAGAATATAAAAAATTGAAAGAGAAAATTTTTCCGGAGTTTGAAATCGGCCTGATGCACGGACGGCTTACTCCGAAAGAAAAGGAAGAAGCTATGCGCCGATTCAGAGACGGCAAAACGCAGGTTTTGGTTTCAACGTCCGTGGTTGAGGTTGGGGTGGATGTGCCCAACGCGACAATCATGCTGATTGAGGGCGCTGAAAGATTCGGGCTTGCCCAGCTCCATCAATTTAGAGGCAGAGTCGGCAGGAGCGAAAAAAAATATTACTGCTTTATTTTGGCCGGGTC
>CAYIFM010000093.1:0-2059 GCA_964362705.1 uncultured Candidatus Saccharibacteria bacterium
GCTAATCAAAGTATCGTATTCCCCTTTTTCAATTTTACCTTTCAGTTTTTCAACCAGTGAAACCATCGCCGGCTCCATTTCGGCAATTTCTTTGAAATTGTAATGAGGTTCTTTTTTTAACTCCTCGGGAATTTCTTCAATTTTTTCTAACATTTCCATATTTACCCCCACACCAACTTATGTTTCTAAAAATGCACATAATTGACTTACCAAGCAAAGTGCGCGAAGGCGCGGTTGGCTTCGGCCATGCGATGAGTGTCCAGTTTTTTCTTGATGGCAGTGCCTTCGTTTTTTGTGGCAAGCAGAATTTCCTCCGCCAATTTTTTGGCCATGGGCTTTCCTTTTTTGGCGCGAGCCGCGCCGACTAGCCACCGCGAGGCCAGAGAAAATCCGCGGTCCGGCTGAACCTCTCTCGGCACTTGATAGGTCGCTCCGCCAATCCGCCTCGGGCGGATTTCCACAAGCGGAGTTATGTTTTTCATCGCTTGGCCCAGAACCGCTACCGGATCTTCATTTTTCCTGGCTTTTTTGACTTCCTCGAGCGCGCTCCACATCACCCTCTGCGCTGTGGACTTTTTTCCGGAGAACATTAAATGGTTGGTAAGCTTGGACACCAAACGCGATTCGTAAAATGGGTCGGGCCTTAATTCTCTGTTTTCTTTCTTTTTTCTTCTCATGATGCTTTGGGGCGTTTCGCTCCGTATTTACTTCGTTGTTGCCTACGTTTCTCAACGCCTGTCGCGTCCAAGACTCCGCGCACAATGTGGTATTGCACTCCTGGCAAATCCTTTACTCTTCCGCCGCGGATCATAACAACAGAGTGTTCCTGCAAGGTGTGCCCCTCCCCCGGAATATAAGCGGTAACCTCCATTCCATTGGTAAGGCGGACGCGGGCCACTTTCCGCAAGGCGGAGTTCGGCTTTTTGGGAGTCATTGTTTTAACTGCCAAACAAACCCCTCTTTTAAATGGCGACGGATAAAAAACAGGCCGGTTTTGCTTGACGTTAAAAGACTTGGCAAGCGCGACCGATTTTGCCTTGTATTCCATTTTCTTCCTGCCCCTTTTTACTAATTGATTAATTGTCGGCATATTTGTAGTCGTAGCTTATCATATATAACAATTGCAGTCAATTTAAAAACTCAAGCCGGTGATGAGGCGGAATAAGAACGCGGCGATGGGAAGGATTATGCCGGAGAGAAAGAAAATAAAGATGAGCAAGATAAAAATACCGTAGCGCTCAAAAAATATTTCTAGTTCATGGGCGCGCGCGGGGAGCAAAGCAAACAGAACCTTGGATCCGTCCAACGGCGGGATTGGGATTAAATTGAAAATCGCCAAAATCAAATTAAGAAAAACGATGAAAATGGCAATCTGCAAAAATTGCGGTGGCAAAGAAAACACACCCGCGAATCTTATGAGGACTCCGAAAAACAAAGCTATTAAAATATTGGCTGATGGTCCGGCCGCGCCGACCAAAGAATCCGGCGAAATCCGCCCGAGCCAGCGCGGTCTTTTTAAATTATAGGGGTTATAAGGCACGGGTTTTGCCCAACCAAAAATAAATCCTCCCACCAAATAAGTCAGTACCGGCAAAATGACAGACCCGAATGGATCCAGATGGTTTACTGGGTTTAGCGTGAGCCTGCCTTCGTCTTTAGCGGTAGAATCGCCCATCGCGTAAGCCGTAGCACCGTGAGAAACCTCGTGGATAACCACGGAAAAAATTAAAATCAAAATTTGAAAAATAAATTCCAGCGCTTGATTCATTATAAATTTATGATAGCATATTAAGACTATGGCGAAACAATGTCCAATTTGTAAAAAGGGGTCCGTAATAATGGGAACGCGAGTACTGCTTCGCGGGCATTATAATCCCACAAAAAGATCGCGCAAATATCCCAACCTCCAATGGGCTCGTTTGCCTAGCGGCCGCAGAATAAAAATCTGCACCCGCTGTCTCAAAGCCGGAAAACATTTGAAGATAAAGATAAAATAAATTTCTCTGTCGGGCTGCCGGGAGTCGAACCCGGTCTACACCCACCCCAAGGGTGCGTACTG
>CAYIFM010000094.1:0-2045 GCA_964362705.1 uncultured Candidatus Saccharibacteria bacterium
AGCTTGGTATTTCGCAAGACAAGCTCTCAAAACTTGCCGATGTTACCTATAACACAATCATCAAGATTGAATCGGGAGCAAACATCAACCCGACCATTGAAACGCTGTCAAAAATCGCTAAAGCGTTGAATGTCGGTGTTGATGATTTGATCAAATAAAAATATGAACAACAACGGCATACATCGCAAAAAAGATTCGGCGCGGATTGTGTGGGACTCAAAGCCCCACCGAGCGCCCAATCCAAAAGACATTGAATTTCAAACCGCCGAGGTGGTGATTCCCAACCCAGAAACCGCCGGACAGTTGCCGATGTCTTTTCAGGACAAACTTTTGGGCGAGGAGGAGTTGGACAAGCAAAAAATGAATCGCCTTATTTGGGGCGATAATCTGCTCGCAATGCAGGCGCTTTTGAATCAGGGCTATGAAGGCAAAATAAATCTCATTTATATTGACCCGCCATTTGATTCCAAAGCGGACTATTCGCATAAAATCAAACTTGGCGAAACAGAGTTTACCAAAGAGCCGAGCGTGATTGAACGGCTCGCCTACAAAGACACTTGGGCTGGTGGCACTGATAGTTATTTGGATATGCTCTACCCGCGCCTGCAACTTATGAAGCGCCTCCTCGCCCCCGATGGCTCAATTTATGTGCACCTTGATTGGCATAAAGGTCATTACGTCAAAGCAATGATGGACGAAATTTTCGGGTCGGAAAACTTTATAAATGAAATAATCTGGCATCACGATTTTGGAGGACGTCCCGACTACTTTTATCCTCGCAAACATGACATGATTTTTTGGTACACCAGAGGTAACAAACATACTTTTCATAAAGATAAGTTGCCAATTCTTGAATATCAAGGACACCTCCATGCCGAGGACAAGGAAGGAAAAACTATTACTGATGTATGGGATATTGCCTACGAAAATAAAATGTCTTATGACAATACTGGCTACGAGACACAGAAACCGAAAGTGTTGTTGAAAAGAATAATTGAAGTCGGAAGTAACGAGGGTGACTTAATTGCCGATTTTTTTGTTGGGTCAGGCACAACATTGAAAGTAGCAGAAATGTTAAACCGCCGGTGGATTGGGTGCGAGCTAGGCAAGGTTGGCATACAAGTAGCGCGCGGACGGCTGGTGGAGCAGATGTCAAAGCCGTTTCTCGTTGAAAACATCGGCAACTACCAGCGCGAGATGATTTATTTGGGCGGCGCGCGGATTTACGAGATGCAGAAAATTATTTTGAAGCTTTACGGCGCGGAGCCGATGGCCCACCGCAAGGATTTGGGAGTGCGGAAAACCGAAGACGGAACGCTGGAACTCGTCTATTGCGGCTATCCGGACCGAGCAGTTGCGGCGCACAAGGTAGAGGATTTAGTGACAGAAGCGCAGATACTTGATGGCGTGGGATATAAACGGCTCGTGATTTTGGCGTGGGATTATGAGTACAACTATGACGAGCTTTTACAGACGCGAGTGAAAGCCGCAGGAAAAGATATAAAAACGGAAATTATAAGCCGTCAGATTCCGCCGGACATTTACGAATATCTGAAGCAGGCAAAATCAGAAGAAGATATTGAACGGCTCTCGGACAAAGTGAAGTTTTTGGAAAAGCCGTATTTGAAATTAAAAAAACCGGAAGTGAAAGACAAAACAGTCATCATAGGCATTGAAAAGTATCTGCTGTATGATTTCCCACTTGGGAGTGGTAAAAAGGCGGATGAAGATCGCGAGGAATTAATGCTGCTCGTCAAAGACAATTTTGCCATATTGATTGACTACTGGGCCGTAGATTGGGAATACGACGGGATGACTTTCAAAAGCCAATGGCAGGATTTGCGGGGCTTGGGTCGGAAGACAAAAGTGGTAACGACGGAAAAAGAACACACCTACGAAAGTGGTGGAAAAAACACCATTGCCGTACGGGTGGTAGATATTTTCGGCAACGACGCAACTGCAACGATTGATATAAAGACATAATCTTATGGCAAAAAAGATTCAAAATAACCTGCTCAATGAATTACCGCTTGCCGCCGCGCTCG
>CAYIFM010000095.1:0-1669 GCA_964362705.1 uncultured Candidatus Saccharibacteria bacterium
ATAAGAAAAGGTTCAATGACCGTTGACATGTCTTTGGTCGCCCGCTCCACTTCGTCTTCATAAAATAGAGCGACTTCCAAAAGCATTGCCGTCAACTTTCCGGTTTCTTCTCCGACCTCCATCATTTCAGGCAAGAGGACCGGATATACATCTTCCCGCGACGCAAAAGCATCAGAAATCGGAATCCCTTTTTCTATATTTTTTTTTGCGCTATCAAGCACACTTTTGTAGTAACTGTTTTGCAAAACGTCTTTGGTAATATCAAGCGCTTGCGATACCTCCACGCCTGACGAAAGAAGCGACGAGAGCGTCCGCGCAGTGCGCGCCGCATTGAGTTCTTTTACTATGGTACCGATGATAGGCGTATGCAAAATGCAGAAATCAAAAACTTTTTTGCTTCGCGGTATTTTTGCGGCAAAATATAATCCGACACAGAGCGCAAGAAAACCAGCAAGAAAAAGAAACGTGTGGTCACGCAATCCTTCGCTTATGGCAATGACCAATTGCGTTGCGACGGGCAATTCTACATTTAATTCTTTAAAGGTGCTCGTGAGAGTGGGCACGACGAATATGAGCATGAGCGCCCCGATAATAACCATCGCGGAAATAATAATTATCGGATATATGAGCGCGCCGGTAATCTTTTTTTTAAGTTAGTAAATTCTTTCAAGCTGGCTTGCGACAAGCAAAAGTGAATCGTCCAATTTGCCGGTTTCTTCGCCAGCACGTACCATTGAGACAAAAAGATTTGAGAAAGTATCCGGAAAATCACCGAGAGCGTCGTGGAGCGAGCCCCCTTTGCTGATACGGTCAATAATCGCCAAAATAACTTGTTGGAATTTTTTATTTTTTGTTTGCTTTCCCATGATGGAAAGCGTGCGTGAAAGCGGAAGACCTGCGCGAAGCATAGCGCTCACGTTCCTGGCAAAAACAATTTTTTCATGGAGCTTCACCGTGAACAACCGCTCATTTATTGTTTCAAAAAATTTCATGGACATTTTCAGGGATTATACGTTTGGATGCCGAATCCCTCTTTTATTCGCTCACCACACGTAGCACCTCTTCAATAGTGGTAATGCCTTGCACCGCTTTAAAAATGCCGTCTTCTATCATGGTTATCATGCCTTCTTTTTTTGCCTGTGCCTCAATAGCATCCGTCGTACCTCCACCCATAACCAAATTGCGAATGGTTTGAGTCACATTAAACACTTCGTGAATCCCGATGCGGCTACTGTACCCGTCTTCCGATTCGGCGCTTGGTTTTGGTTTGTAAAAAGAAATCGTTTCCCATGTGTCTGCCGGCCCGACAATATTTTCTTTTTTTAAAAGCTCAAGCGCTCGGTTCATGTCAATAATCCGTGTCAACGATTCAAGTTCCGATTTCGAAAGAGTGTATTTTTCTTTGTGCTTATGAAGCCGCCGCACCAGACGCTGGGCGATAATCACTTTAACCGTGGAAACAATAAGAAACGGCTCCACTTTCATATCTATCAAACGCGGCACGGCGCCGGCGGCGGAATTCGTGTGGAGAGTTGATAGCACCAAGTGTCCGGTAAGCGCCGCATTCACCGCGAGCGCCGCTGTTTCATTGTCGCGGATTTCTCCCACCATAATAATATCGGGGTCCTGCCGCACGAGCGTGCGCAATCCGTTTGAAAAAGTGAGCCCT
>CAYIFM010000095.1:1679-2028 GCA_964362705.1 uncultured Candidatus Saccharibacteria bacterium
ATATTTACATCCGGCGTATTCAACATATCAAGCAATGTATAGAGCGTCGTGGTTTTGCCGGAGCCTGTGGGGCCGGTCGCCAAAATCATTCCCGTTTTTTGTTTCAACGCCTCATGAATCCGTTCAAGCCCTTCGCCATGGAAGCCAAGCGTCTCGAGAGTGAAGCCGGACGCCCCTTCTTTGAGAAGCCGCAGAACCGTCTTTTCTCCAAAAAAAGTCGGGAGTATGGAAACACGGAACGACACTTTTTCGGGCGATTCAATTTTAAACCGCCCATCTTGCGGCAATCGTTTCTCGTCGAGTTTCAGGTTGGAAAGCACTTTGATTCGCGCCGTTACCGCCGGGGCCG
>CAYIFM010000096.1:0-2019 GCA_964362705.1 uncultured Candidatus Saccharibacteria bacterium
ACAGAGCAGATCCGTCCTAAGGATAAGATAGAGGTCCGATTCCTCTCGAGGGGACAAAGTTATTTTATTCGTGTTATATTAATACTATGGCTGACTATCAGGAACAAATTATAAAAGTGATTGAAGGCTCACTGCGGGCGGTAGTGAGCATCGCCGCTTCAAAAAACGTGGAGCTGGTGGAAGAAGACCTGAAAAAAATGGGGATGGATCCCAAAATGTTTGAAGAGCGGCTCTTTGGCGAAGCGGACGAGGGGGGCAACGTTTCCGTCTCCGGCGGTTCAGGTTTTATCGTGGACTCATCCGGCTTAGTGCTTACCAATAAACATGTCATACAAGATAAAGACGCTTACTATAAAGCAGTTATTGGGAGCGATAAACACGATATTGAAATAATCGGCATAGATCCCCTTTCAGACATCGCCATACTGAAAATAAAAAATCCGCCGGAAAACCTGTTGGCGCTTAAATTAGGCACCTCAAAAAATATAAAATTGGGGACGGCCGTAATCGCGATCGGAAACGCTCTCGGAGAATTCCAAAATTCGGTGTCCACGGGGATCGTCTCGGGACTTTCCAGATTTCTTTCCGCAATCACCGACATGGAAGGGCACCAGCAAAGATTGCGCGGGCTCATCCAAACCGACGCCGCAATAAATCCGGGGAATTCGGGCGGGCCTTTGATAAATTTGAGCGGGGAAGTAATCGGCATCAATTCCGCGATTGTTTTTGGCGCCCAAAACATAGGATTTGCCATACCAATAGATCAAGCGAGGAAAGATCTTGAGGAAATTAAAAAATACGGACACGTTCGCGCGCCGTTTCTTGGCATACGCTACGTTATTTTAAATAAAACCATAGCTCATCATTTCAAAATTCCGGTAGATCACGGAGCTCTCATAGTAAAGGAGGGTTTGCCAAATGACCACGCCGTGCTTCCGGGAAGCGCCGCTTATGAAGCGGGGCTGAAAGAGCACGATATAATTTTGCTTGCCAACGGCAAAAACATTACGGAAAAAGAAACCCTGGAAGACATTTTAGTAGAATGCAAAATCGGCGATAATTTGGCGCTTAAGGTGTTAAGAAAAGGGAAAGAATTTGAAGTTGGCGTCCGCCTAGAAGACCGCGCCAAGTTTGTGTAAAATTCAAATCCCCAAAAGTTCTTTTAGTTTAGGCTGGTCAAAGCCGATAACGATTTTGCCGTCTATGTCTATCACCGGAACGCCCATCTGCCCGGTTTTTTGGATCATTTCATCTCTGCTTTTGATATCCTCGGCAACATCATAAGCTTCATATTTTACATTATGATCGTCAAAAAACTTCTTGGCCATTTTGCAGTAAACGCACCAGGGAGTTGAGTAAATTGATACTTTTTTAGCCATATAAGTTTATAATAACAGCAAACTAAAGTTATGCAAAACCGGAGCTAGGCTCCGGTTTTTAGTTCTTCTATCGCGCGCTTGAGATTTTCGCGCGCTTGCGCTTCATATTTTTCGTAAAAATAAGCGGTAAAATAAATCCGCGGCCTATCCAAAAAGCTCTGCAAAATTTCTTCGCGCTTTTTGCGGAAAACAGCTTCCGGGACATGGTCGTATTCCTTCCGCACCGCGCGCGAATCTTCCTGAAATTCGCTCCATGCTTTGCCCAAAGAAGACAGATCAACATCAATCAAAACTCTTACATTCATCGGCTTGCATCCTTGAACAGGTTTATGAGATTTAGTGGCATGAATAAGGCAAAATATCTCAATGCATAAACGCGCAAGCCCCAATTCTTTGCAGAACATATAGGCGTTTGCCGCGCTCAAGGCTTCATTGAGTTTCGCCGATTCTTCGCTCGTATCATAAACAAAATCATGAACCCAGATAGCCATTTCAACCGCACTCGGATTTTCCGTGAGGCTGCTTGCTCCATCAAATTCCCTCAAGCAATGAATAATATGTTTTAAGGTGTGATATTTTCGATGCGGCTCGCAATACGCAGCAACCAGCCTGTTAAAAACCTCATTGGCCTTGTGGCTAT
>CAYIFM010000097.1:0-1995 GCA_964362705.1 uncultured Candidatus Saccharibacteria bacterium
ACAGACGCGAAAGCAGAACTTGAGAGCGCGCAACAAAAAGTATCCCAATCCGAAGCCGATAAAAAACAGCTTTTAGCCATTTCAAAGCAAAAAGAAGTCGCTTACAATAAACTTGCCGCAGATAAGAAAATTCGAGCTGACAGGATTCGTAGCGCCCTGTTTCCCCTTGCCGGTATTTCCCAAAAAATAGAATTCGGAACGGCCCTTTCTTATGCAAACGATGTGAGAGACAAGACGGGAGTCGACCCCGCTTTTCTATTGGCTATTTTGACTCAAGAATCGAATCTAGGCGCAAATGTCGGCCAGTGTTATCTGACGAATCCAGATACAGGCAGCGGAGTCGGCAAAAATACGGGAACGGTTTTTGCCAATGTAATGAAACCGACGCGTGATGTGGCTCCATTTTTGGAAATAACAAATGCGCTTGGGCTCAATGCATTCCAGACCGCGGTGTCTTGTCCTATTGCCGGCGTGGCGGGCTACGGAGGCGCCATGGGACCGGCTCAATTTATCCCTTCAACCTGGAAGCTTTTTGCAGGACGTCTAAAAGCTATTTTGGGTTATGCCGCTAACCCTTGGTCTCCCAAAGACAGTTTTATGGCTTCCGGAATGTATCTGTCTGATCTTGGAGCCATAGGCAATAGCGCAAGCGCGCAGAATAAGGCTGCTTGCAGATATTATGGCTCCGGAGGAGTATCATGTTCTTACAGCAAAAGCGTTATGAAGCTAAAATCAAGTATTCAATCCAACATAGATTTGCTCTAAAATTAAAATTGTGTTAGTCTACTAAAACGATGAAAAAAGATATACATCCAAAATACGATATAAAAACAAAGGCGACTTGCGCTTGTGGAGCTATTTTTGAAGTTGGTTCCACTATGCCCGCTATTGCAATGGAAATTTGCAGCAAGTGTCACCCTTTCTATACCGGCAATGAAAAGATAATGGATACTGCTGGACGGGTGGATCGATTCAACAAGCGAAAGGCCGCAACTGTCGCAAGAGCGAAGAAATAAATTTATATCAATTTTTTATAAGGTCCTCGGTTCTCTGGGGCCCCGCGCCCCAGCCAGACCATTCTAAAAAATTACATAAACTTATTTCTATTTTTATGAATCTAGATCTAGACGAACTTAAAAAAGATCACCGGACAAATTATCTAGCGACCGCGCTGGAGAAACTTTTGCGTGAGGAAGAACAAGTGCGAGAGATGCTAGCTGGGGATGAAACTTTGCATGAATTGGCGACGAAAGAACTTAAATCTTTACAAGAAGAAAGAGAAAGAATTGAAGCTCAAGTGCAAGAAATTCTTGATAAGGACAAGGAGGAAGAAGAAGCTACCAATGAAGTAGTGCTCGAAGTGCGAGCGGGCGCGGGGGGAGACGAAGCCAGTCTTTTCGCCTGGGAGCTGGCGCATATGTATGAGAAATTCGCGGAAGCGCAGGGCTTCCTCTGGCGGGTGAATTATGAATCAAAGAGCGATTTGAACGGATACAAAGAGGCGAGTTTTGAAATAAAAGGCAAAGATATTTATAACAAGATGCGTTACGAGACGGGCGTGCACAGAGTGCAGAGAATACCAGCGACCGAAAAAAACGGCCGAGTGCACACGTCCACAGCTAGCGTTGCAGTTTTACCAATCAGAAAAAAGGTAAATTTTAAAATTGATCCATCTGAATTTGAAATGGAATATTCGCGTTCCGGAGGAAAAGGTGGGCAGAATGTAAACAAAGTTGAAACAGCCGTGCGGATCATCCATAAACCGACGGGGCTCGATGTGCGTTCTACGAACGAACGAAGCCAATTGGCAAACCGAGAGAAAGCGATGTCTATTTTGACTGCGAAACTCCAGCAACTAGAAGAAGAAAAAGAAGCAAAAAAATACGCCGGTGAGCGCAAGGAGCAAATAGGCACCGCCGACCGATCCGAAAAAATCCGCACCTACAACTTTCCGCAAGATCGGGTGACCGACCATCGTATAAAGAAATCTTGGCA
>CAYIFM010000098.1:0-1987 GCA_964362705.1 uncultured Candidatus Saccharibacteria bacterium
ACGCCTCCTACGCTAGAAAAACACGGCCGGTTGTATGGCGCCGGAATCCGCGCGCAGGCCATTAACATTGCTTCGTAATTTGCGCCGTAAAGAATTTTGAATCTCCCCATCGTAAATTGCCAGCAAGCCGCTTTATATTTCTTCGGGACTTCAGTGCAAGGGTAGAGCGGGTCCCCGCTCAAATATTTAGAGCCGTGTCCCATTTCCGAATTTATCCCGCCATCGGCGTTTTCCATGAAAGTTCCACGGAAACACTCTTCTTGATCAAGCGCTTTTTTGCTAAGCGCCTCGCATTTTTTTAAAACCTCGTAGAGTTTATAACCCCCGGCTGCCATTAGGCTATGTCCGACATCGTGCGCGCATTTTAAACTAACCGGCGAGTTGTCGCAGATTCCCTCCACCGAATCGCCCCCGCTTATAAGTTCGTCCATCGCTCCGTGGAAAAAGCCGGAATTACAAGCTGAATTAAACGCAAAGGCGTGCCATTGAAAAGCGTTGTTTTTGAAAATTTGATATGCGTGCTTGCCAACTAAGTGCGTCATGCTATGGCATTCTTCTTCTGTGGAAGCCAGCCTCTCAATTTGAGAAATAGCTTTCCCGGCCCCAAATTTTTTAATATAGACAACAAGTTTTGTTTCGTCGTTTAAAATTTTTATTGGATCGAAATTGTCTGCTGTTTTCTTGTTTTTAGAAAACAATGCAAAGAAATATTGAAAAATGTTTTTCAAGAAAGAAGGAAATGCGCCAGATTTTGCTGTACTTGGTTTTTCTTCAGGGCGCCCCGGCGTATATCCATAATCTTCTCTGACCAAAACGCTCCCTGCAAATTCCGGAAAGTTGCGGTCTCGTAATTCCCAAAACCCTTCCTCTTCAAATCCGTAGCTCCAATTTTCTTTCGGTAAAACCGCTTTTAACGGGCCGGCATCAAAATTGTTTTTGGTTTTTAGCCGGAGTTCCGGCCAGTGGTTCGCCATATCAAGGTTTTCAAAAACAACGCTCTGGCCCCGCCTGATTTCTATTTCCTGCGGCAAAAACCCTTGAGCTGTCATTTCAATAACAAATGTCTCAAGTTTATAAGCAGACGCGTTTTTTACGAGAAAAACAGCCGCAAGCAATATGCATATCGCAAATAAATATATTTTAGGTTTAGCGCAAGACATACTTGTTTCATTATATCTTTTATCCGCCACTACTCAATAAAAATATTTTCTGCGATGAGGTGTCCGGGTATTTCTTTTAAAAATCTTGACGGGACGCCGGCGGCGCGTTCTCCGAAAAGGGTGCGGTTCGCCGCCGTTGTAAGATACAGGTATGTTTTGGCCCGCGTTACGGCAACATAACAAAGCCTTCGCTCTTCCTCGAGACTATCTGCGTTATATGAAAGCGTGTGCGGGCAAAGCCCTTCTTCAAGGCCCGCTATGAAAACAGCCTCGAATTCAAGGCCCTTGGCGGCGTGCATGGTCATAAGCGTGACTTTGTCGTTGGCAAGTCGAGGGTTTTCATATTGGTCGTCTGCGGAAAAAAGCGAGACATGTTCTAGAAATTCATCAATGGTTTTCATTTTACTGGCAAGCCCCAGAAGTTCTTCGACGTTTCGCCATCTTTCGATTCCTTTCTCGGTCCCATCATTGATGTGCGCCCTAAAGCCTATTTTGAAAATGAGTTTTTGGATGAAGTCGTATGGCGCGGCGTTGACAGATTCTTTTCTTAGGGCTTCAACTAGATTATTAAACGCCACAGCTTTTGCAAATTCACTCGGCGAGAAATCCGACCGGCTTTCTTGCCCCGCCGGTAACGGCATGGTTAGTATTTTAAATTGCAGATTTTTTCCTATTCCGCGCGGAGGGACGTTTAAAATTCTTTTTTTGGATAGTTCGTCTGCCGGATTCTTGATGAAACGCAAATACGCCGAGATATCTTTGACTTCTTTTCTTGCGTAAAATCTCGCACCGCCTACGATTTTGTAAGGTATGCCCTTGGAGAGAAA
>CAYIFM010000099.1:0-1962 GCA_964362705.1 uncultured Candidatus Saccharibacteria bacterium
ATTTAAATTAAGCAAAATATAATTTTTTACTATGACTCTTACTACTCACGCGGTGGTTGGGGCGGCGGCGGCAAGCTTGACGCCCGGACGCCCTGTTTTGGGATTTTGTTTGGGGTTCGCCAGCCATTTTTTAATTGACGCCATTCCGCATTGGCATTATCCTTTGCCATCTGTAACGAAGGACGAAAATAACCAGTTAAATAACGACGTGCTGGTTTCTGATAAAAATTTTCCTCTGGATTTGTTAAGAATGGGCGCGGATAATTTACTGGGAATAATGCTCGCGCTTGTTGTTTTTCAAGCCCAATATCCATATATTTTCTCGGCCGCTTTTATAGGCGCTATAGCCGGAGTTTTGCCGGATGCCCTTCAGTTTGTTTACACAAAGTGGCGCCATGAGCCGATGATTTCTCTCCAGAGATTTCATCTTTGGATTCACGCCAAAAGAGATTTGGATGATCAAGCCGCGCGCGGTCTGTCGTATCAAGTCTTGATAATGGCGATAAGCATAGCTATCGCAAAATACTATATTTTATGGTAAGGTTTTAGTATCCGGCGCGCATTATATGTATAATCATAAACCAAAAACTTTAGAAGAATTGCGGGCATTGCGGAAACCAAAACGCAATATCGCGATTGAGCATCGGGAAAAATTATCCCAGCTGGACAAGCTGGCCGTTTTTGTGACCGAGCGCGTCGGCACGATGGGTTTTTTTCTGATTATTTTGATTTGGACAGCCGGCTGGATTGGGTGGAACATTCTTGCTCCCGATTATCTTCGCTTTGATCCGTTTCCGGCTTTTGTGATGTGGCTTTTTATTTCCAACATGATTCAGCTTTTTATTTTGCCTCTTATTATGGTAGGGCAAAATTTGCAGAGCAGGCATTCGGAAGCAAGAGCCGAAGCGGATTTTGAAGTTAATGTGCAGGCCGAGCGGGAACTTGAAACCATCCTCCAGCATCTCGAAAACCAAAACGAACTTATTTTAAAAATTCCGCGCCGTCCGGAAGACGCCGATAAGCATGAATAAATTTACTTGGCTTATCCTCATTATCGCAGTAATAATAGTCGCCGGTTTTATTTGGTGGAGGTTTTTTAAAAATAACGAAGAAAAAAATAATATGGAAACGCCTAAAATCCAGCGGCACGTCGTAACCTTAGAAACCAATTTCGGCGAGATTCGCTTTGAAACATTTGATTCGGACGCTCCGAAGACCGTCCAGAATTTTATCACGCTGGCACAGAAAGGTTTTTATGACAACCTTACTTTCCACAGAATCGTGAAGGGTTTTGTAATTCAGGGCGGAGATCCTTTTGGAAACGGCGCCGGAGGCCCAGGCTATGCTTTTGAGGACGAATTAAACCCAGCGACTGAATCATATAAAAACGGATACAAAAAAGGCGTTGTTGCCATGGCCAACTCCGGCCCCAACACCAACGGCAGCCAATTTTTTATAATGCTTGCGGATAATCCCTTGCCGCATAACTACACGATTTTTGGAAAAGTGATTTCGGGCCAGGAAGTCGTGGATAAAATCGGGCAAGTTCCGGTGGGTCCCGCCGACAAGCCTCTTTCTCCAGTCGTCATCAAATCCGCGAAAGTTGTGGGACAATAATTATGGTATAATAAGGTTATTATTAAATGAATTTGCTCACTAAGCATTTTTGGAAATTTTTCACGGGGCTTTTGTGCCTTTTGGCGCTCGGGTATTTGGCGATTTACGCAACCGATTTTTACGCGAAAAAACAATCCGCCGGCGAAGCCAAAACTTTTGGGTCAGAAAACCCGGGATTAGCCAGATAATCTATTGATAGATTATGAATTATGTATTTTGGATTTTATTTTTGGCGGCGTTTGGGGTTTCCTACCGGATTGGATTTAAAACAAAAAAATATTGGGCTTTGCTCCCGGCGCCATTTTTGGGGCTTTTCGCGGCCGGAATAAATTTGTGGATTTATTT
>CAYIFM010000100.1:0-1940 GCA_964362705.1 uncultured Candidatus Saccharibacteria bacterium
TGCCCTCGCCCTCTGATGAGTTTAAGGAGACATCGCTTGGATCGGCCAAAAAAAAATTCCAGACGGTGATTTTAGCGGCTGTGCCCAGGGAGGCGATAGCAAAGTATAAAAGTATTTTTGAAAAATTGGGCATGAATATCCACGCTTTCGAAATTGAGATTTTTGCCATGGCGCGCGCGGTTTTAAGGCAGGATTTCAGCGCGGTTCTTTTAATGGACATCGGGGCGTCTTCCACCAAAATGGCGATAGCCGACGGCGGCGTGATTAGGCTGGCTCACAGCGTTGATCGCGGCTCCGCGGAACTCACTTTGGCGCTATCGCAATCTTTATCGCTTGATTTCAACCGCGCGGAACTTTTAAAAAGGGAAACCGGCATTCTCCATCGGCCGGAGACGGAGGGCGTGGCGTCGGTCATTGAGCCTCTGGTTGAATTTACGGCTTCGGAAGCGGAAAGGCTCATTTTAAACTGGACAAGGAAAGGCGGTAAATCAATTTCAAAAATTATAGTGTCCGGTGGAGGCGGGCTTTTGAAAGGAGTCGAAGACTTGCTTATTAAAAAATACGGAGTTGAGGTCGTAATCGCGAACCCTTTCGCGAAAGTGGTTTACCCCGCGATATTGGAAGCGGCATTAAAAGAAGTGGGGCCTGTTTTTTCCAACGCGGTTGGGCTGGCCCTGAAGGAATTTTAAAACATATGGCTGAAGAAGCATTAATACCAAAAAAGTTACCAAGAGCGTCGATGTACCCATCGGTCGGTTTCGGCGTGTTTTTGAGAATCGTTTTCGTGATTTTTTTGGTGGTGGCGTTTTTTTCCGGCGGGCTCTACCTTTATAGAAATTTCGCGGCGAATTCTTTAAATAATCAAAAATCAGTGCTAGAAAAATTAAAAGTTGAATTTGATCCCTCAACGATTTTTGAACTGGAAAGAATTTCCAAATCAATAGTTGCCGCGCGGGAGCTTTTGAGGGGCCGAGAACAAGTTTCAAAAATTTTTAACACGCTGGAAGCCAGTATTTTGCCGTCAGTAACTTTTAACACCTTTTCTTTCTCCGCCGACAAAGGAGCGGCCGGCATTTCCGGGGAAGCCGCAAGTTACGGAGACGTATCTTTGCAGGCTAACTTTTTTGAATCCTTACCGGATGTGCTTTCCGCCACTTTTTCAAATTTAAACCTTAAAGAAACCGGCTCCGTCGGCTTTAATATGAATATTTTATTTAAAAAATGACCAGAACTATTCTTACCATTCTTTTGATTTTAGCTTCACTCGCCATGATTTTCTGGGTGGATCGACCTTTGTGGGCGGAAATCGGCCAGATCCGTTCCGAAGCAAATGAAGTTTCTGAGGCGCTGGCCGCTCTTAAGGATTTAGAAACATTAAGGGAGAATCTTTTGCAGACTTACGACTCCATCCCGCCATCAAAGCTCTCAAGGTTGGCGGAGCTTCTGCCCGTTAAATCAGACGTCGGATCACTGCTCATTAATTTAGAGAAGCTTACTAAAGACAGGGGACTCCGCTTGAGAAGTGTGGATTTCGCAAAAGAAGAAACAGCCTTGGCCCAAGCGGCGCAAGCGCAGGCCGGGAGAGCCTTAGCGATAGGAAAGGAAGAAAAGAGTTTCGCGCCGATTACTTATACCTTCGCGGTGTCCGCGACTTACGAAAATTTCCGCTCGCTTCTTTCGGTTCTGGAGAAAAATTTAAGAATTATCGACGTAAGCGACATCGCTTTTACAGGCGGCGGCGGCCTTTTGGAATTTACCATAAAAGCAAAATCATACTCGCAACGCCCGGTTCCCGCGGCAAACACCGCTTCGTCTTTGGAGTTGGTTGACCGGTTAAAGAGGATTTCCATAGATACTTCCTTTTTTGAAGACGAAGGTTTTTTGAGTCTGGAGTCTTCGCCCAAGCCGTCTTTGGAAGGCATTCAAAAGGGCCGCCCAAA
>CAYIFM010000101.1:0-1875 GCA_964362705.1 uncultured Candidatus Saccharibacteria bacterium
CTGGTTTATCGACCCAGTCACGGTTCAGCACTTAACCGGCGGCGCTTTAAAAACCGCTTCCTGGGCCCGGGTGACCACCACTAATACCGGCATTCTTAAACTCAACGTTACCGCCAATGCCATTGTCGCCGGCGATATCGGTTTGGATATTATCACCGGCGCCAACACCGGCACTTTACTCGATGTTCAGGATTTGGGCGGCGGCAACGCGATTTTATGGATCAGGCCGGACACTAATGCCGCCGGCAACGATTTTGACGACAACGGCACTTTAACCTGCAACGCCCACACTGCTTCGTTTACTTATGACATCACTCCGCCGGTTGTTTCGTGGGCAACCGGTGAATCTTTATGGTCCAATATTTATACCTTAGGTACGATCGAAGCCAACACTCATATTTATATTTCCCAAAACGGCGCCAATCTGGTGGCTTACAAAGACACCACTGATTGGTGGAACGATGGCCACATTGATATTTTAGTTAATGTGAAAGAGGCCAGTGTAGAAATCGACGAGGGCTATATTACGGTTTTAGCCCGGCAGTACAGCAAAACTTATTCCAACTATATCGTGGACCTGACTAACGGCGGCCGCAATCCTATCCCGCTGCAAACAGGCAATGATTTAGACAACCAAACCGGCTTCTGGACCTTTACCGGCTCGGCCGGCTCCGCACCCTTTACCGTCGGCGAGGTCATCAGTAAATCCTCGACCAATAAAAAAGGCGTGATCACTGCCGTTGCCGGCACCACCGGCGCCCCGGTATTAACCTACTATCTTATTGGCGACCCGATCACTAACTTTAGCAACGGCGACACTTTAGTTACCGGCACTACCTCCGGCTCGACCTGCACTGCCGGCACGCCCGCAGCCGCCGGCCCGGCCGCACTTGGAACTGCGCCCACTATTGCCCATGGCGGTATGAGCGACGGCGGCGCTTACGACATCGACGAAAACGGCACGCCCGAAAACTACTCGGTCGTCATTGACTGCAATCAAAACAGTTTGGCCAATGTTTACCAATGGTCCAAGTATATGACCAGGCGCGGCGAAACCACGACCACTCATACCGATGGTTTGCAGGGCCAGTTTTACATCGGCTCGGATTACCGCCTGCGTTACTCCGGTTCAATCACCGGCACGTTTAACGAAGGCGAGCCGGTTTCCCAAGCCACTTCCGGCGCCAAAGGCACGGTGGTCGAAAAGAATACCACCGATAAAATTATTGTCTTAAGAAACTCGCGCGGCACGTTCAATACCGCTAACGTGGTCACCGAAACTACTAATTCCGGCACGCTGACACCAGACACCGAAGCTTCGGCTGTTACCCCGATCGCCGCCGCACCCTTTGGTACCTTTGCCGGCGGCAAGTTTTTCTGCGCTCCGGGTGTAGTTTTAGCCGATTATCTCACCGCCGATGCCAATAATTTCCAACTGGTCGACGACAACGGCATTGTCCGCGTCGCCCCGACCAAAGCCACGATTACTGTCAGTAATACCCGCGCCGGCGACAAAATCGCCGTGTTCAGGCTGACTGGTTCCGGCGGTGACATTAATAAAACCGAGTATGCCGCCACTGATCAAACTCAAGCCGCTACCACTGTCGTCATCGGCAGTACTATTTCCAGTGACTCACCCGGCAAAGCCACCGGCGGCGTCATCCGCTTGGTCGATATCAGCGCCAATATTGAGTACCGCCTGCGCTTTTCCACCTGGACCGGGCCGTCGACTTTTAACCTGGCTTACACCAATATTGCATCGGCCGGCGCCGACACCTCCATCACCGTCGTCCACTCAACCGGCATTCAAGCGGCCACTCTGGTGGGTGATTTAGTTTTAAACGTGACCCAATCAAACGCCGTTTCTTATATTAC
>CAYIFM010000102.1:0-1865 GCA_964362705.1 uncultured Candidatus Saccharibacteria bacterium
GTTTTTTTAATCTTTGAGTCTTTGATACTTTGATTTTTCTCTGCCGTTTTTTTTAGGCATAACCAAGCCGCAGCAAAAATATGTCGTGGAATCTTTAAAAAAAGTTGTATCATGAAAATTTTATTCGTCATAAGATCGGTTGAATATTTCCACTATTACAAAAGCATAATCCGGGCGTTGCTAAGGCGCGGACACACTCTCCGCCTTTTATTTGACAGGCGATTTTCCGTGGGCGGGCTTGAGCGCTTAGCTCAATTTGCCGAGGAAGAGAATTTTGGAAGCTCGGCTTTTGAATATGGCTGGGCTGTCCAAAGAGACGATTTTTTTAGCAAGATTTTGCCGATATCCAGGGATTTGCTTTCTTCCAGACGCTATTTGGAAAAGGGCGATCTGGAACTTCCGCTTCCGTTTAAATTGGATTGGATTAATCGCCTGCCCTTTGCTTTTCGCTGGTTTTTGAAGTTGCCGGGAGCGGACAGGTTGGTTTTAAGCGGTGTCTTTGAAAAAAGCCTAGGGGCATTGGAAAAAATAGCTTCGCACTCGCGGGCTATAACGGGAGATATTAAAAAATTTGGCCCGGCTTTGGTTGTGGGTTCTCCAGTAACTTTCCGCGGCTCATCCGCGGAGACAGATTATTTAAAATCAGCGGCGGCTTTGGGTTTGCTTACCGCGTTGCCGGTAATTTCTTGGGATAATCTCACGGCTAGAGGCCTGATACATATTTTGCCGACACGGCTTCTTGCCTGGAATGAAACCCAAAAAAGAGAAGCAATTAAGTATATGGATTTTCCGGAAGAGCGCGTACGCGTTACGGGGGCTCCGGCGTTTGACGGCTGGTGTGGTCACGGAGAGCGTCCAACTGCAAAGGAAGAATTTTGCGCGGCTTACGGACTGCGCGCGGAAGATCCAATAGTTTTATATTTAGGATCTTCCCGCAATATCGCCCAGGACGAAAAATGGCTTCTGAACGCGTTAAGAGTCGCGTTTTCGAATTCAAAATATGAAAAATTGAGAAAAACGCAGATTATTTTCCGGCCTCACCCCGGAAACATAAGGCCGTATAAAGATTTTAATTTGGAAGGCATTTTGGTTTTGCCGAGAAGCGGCGCCTTGCCGGAAGCAAAAGAAGATTTTAAATTATTTTACAATTCCATATTCCATTCGGTTGCCGTAATTGACATCAACACCAGCGGTATAATAGATACCATTGTTGCAGGAAAACCGGCGATTGCTATGATGATGCCCAGATACGCTTCATCCCGCGAGGGGACGCTGCATTTCAGACAGCTTTTGAAAGCCGGGGCTTTGGAGGAGGCAAAGACTCCGGAAGAGTGTGTTGAAATAACGCAGAAGCTGCTTTCCGGCCAAGATGATAAAAAACAAAACCGCGAGGCATTTATCAAAGAGTACATCCGGCCCCTCTGGCTCGGCGTATCCGCCGGCGAGCAGGTGGTGTTAGAACTGGAAAATTTGGTCAAATCAGCTTAAAAAACAAGAAGATCCTTGTAGGACAAGGGCGGTCATGTTAGTCTTCTAGAAGAAATTGAAAAAGAAGAAATCATGGCTGAAAGCAAAATTGTGGCTTCGAAAGTTCCTATGACCGACAGTTTAAAAAGATTGCTGCACCCGGATTTATTCCAAAAAGAACCGATTTTTACCAAACCGCTAATACCGCCTCGAGAGGGAGAAAAAATATATCGTCTTTCCGAAGAAGAAATAAAATCAATACGCGATCTAAGAGGAGCGGTTGTTGATTTGCATCCAGGCATGGGGGGCATCGCGCCGGAAAAATTAATTAATATGATCAATGAAGGCATTGAGCTTACCTCGTTGGATTACATGCTTACCAGGGGGTGTAATTTTGA
>CAYIFM010000103.1:0-1858 GCA_964362705.1 uncultured Candidatus Saccharibacteria bacterium
TCCGGTATCCCCTGCGCGCCGATAAGCCCGTCGCCCAAAAAAGTGTCGGAAACGCAGATTATTCTTCCGCCCACGGCGATATTGGTAAAGTTCCCCATTTTCAAAAATCCTTTTGCGCCGCCGATTACCGCAACATATGCCGCTATATGCACATAATCTCCGATTTCTGCGCCTGTCGTCAAATAAAAACCTGAATCAATATCTACATTGCTCCCGACGGCGAATAACTGCGGCCTCCGAATTTCCACATTCGCGCTGATAAAAATGTTTTCGCCTGCCAACTTGAGCAGTGATTTATCGTATTGCGGAGAATTTAATTGATTGAGATTTTTATTCATGCGACAAGATTTAATTTAACATAATAATAAAAAACCCGCCAGCATGGCTGGCGGTTACTTGTTGGGTTTCTAGCTCTCAAAATCCGGGAATGGGACGGCGCCGGATTCTTTGATTTGCGCGATGACAGTTTCGATGTAGAGCGTCCAAAACGCAAAGCGCGATTTGGCAAACTCGCGAGCTTTCGGTAGCCGGAGCCCCACGAACCCGCCTTCCACCTCCCAGTCAAACCGAGTCGGCATAGTCCATAAAATCGAACGCGGATCTCGGAAAGTGGCTTTCGGATCATCCAAAAGATAGATAGGGTCGATAACCTGTAGAGTATTTCCGAAATATTGCCCGTTGCGGATTATGCAGTCCGCCTCTATGTTCACCAGTCTGTCGGCGTCCATTAGAGTTATCAAAACCAAGCTATCGTCCGTGCCATTTCGGTTGGAATGTTTGAGCACGGCATCAATGATCTCTGCTCTCTCTTCAGGCGTGAATGTCCCGGCCGGTTCTGCATCAAGCCAGCAGTTCATCGTTTCCACCCGCAAATCGGCAGGAACCTTATCGGCAAAACCTAGACCTTCTTCCACCTGTATAACTCGGTCATCGTTGTGTAAAAGCCCTGCGATTCCGGCTTTTCTGGCGGTCTCGGGGTCTGGCGCGATTCTCTCCGCCCAGTTGCTGACGCGCCATGCGTGGAAAAAGTCATGGCAGTGGAACGCCTGCACTCCGAATTCCTGCCCTACCTCGTCATGCGTTTTTTTGACCGCTTTGGTCAAATTCGGATATAGCTCCCATGTCTTCATTTATCACCCTCCTTTGTGTTTTGAGTATCTGAACGTAGAGTATATACTAAAACCAATTTTAATGCAATAGGTTATACTATAACCATGAAATGTCAAATCTGCGGGAATAAAAATTTAGAATCGGTACTGAATTTGGGGCATCAGCCCATAGTGCAGGCATATCTTACAAAAGACCGGCTCCACGAGCCGGAGACGACTTATCCGCTCCATTTCTGTCGCTGCGCGAAATGCGGGCTTTTACAGCTGGATTTTATTGTTGCTCCGGAGCTCGTTTTCCCGAAAAATTATCCCTACCGCACCGGACTCACGAATATGCTAGTCAGAAATTTCCGAGAGCTGGCAAATACTTTAGAAAAAAAATATAATCTTTCAAAAAAAGATTTGATTATAGATATCGGTTCCAACGATGGGACGCTGCTGCGGGGCTTCAAAGAAAAAGGCATACGCGTCTTGGGCATTGAGCCGACAGACGCCGCGAAAGTTGCAAACAAAAACGGCATTTCCACACTGCAAGAGTTTTTCACAAAAAATATGGCAAAAAAAATACTTAAAAAATACGGCAAAGCGAAAATCGTGACCGCGACAAATGCTTTCGCACATATCCCGAACCCCGTCGTGCTTACAAAAAACATAAAAAGCATACTAGCGCCCGACGGAGTTTTTGTTTCCGAGTCGCAATATCTTATGGACATCGTGGAAAAATTTGAGTTTGACACGATTTACCACGA
>CAYIFM010000104.1:0-1854 GCA_964362705.1 uncultured Candidatus Saccharibacteria bacterium
GCATGTTCGATTTTGAGAAAAGGTGGCAATGTAGCAAAGGAAACAGATTTTTATTCTTTCGGGTTGGCTGTGGGGTCATTAAGTAAAAATAAAATAAAGGCGCAAGAAGAAAAATCGGTTCCCTTTGCGTTTAGCAGGAATCTTATTCTCAAACTTATTCAATTTCAGGAAATTATTGAAGATATCGCAAAAGATTATCAGGTGCATCGTCTGACTACTTATGTTTATGAACTTGCGAAAATTTTTACGGATTTTTACGAGAATGTTCCGGTTTTGAAAGCCGAGACAGAAGAATTAAAAAAATCCCGCCTTGCTTTGGTTTTCATCACCCGAAAAATTCTAGAGAAAACCCTATCTTTAATGGGAATTTCTGCCCCGGAGAAGATGTGAAAGTCAGGCTTTGATTATTCTTAAGATGCCAATTGTTTTTCTAAATTTTCGTTTTAATTCCATTTCTCTACAATATAGAATTAAACGCGAACCAACCCAAAGAGGTGATGATTAGAACTATTCCTCCGGCGGTAAGAACTCCCAAAGAGATGCTCAAAACCGAACGCCAGAAAGGAATACCGAAAATAAAAGCAGCCACGACTCCGCTCCAAGCGCCGGTAAAAGGAAGGGGAATGGCGACAAAAATAAACAGAGCCAATGGCGCCCAGATGTAATGATGAAAATGGTCCTGATGCAGGCGCCGGGTTCTTTCAAAAAGCCAAGTCAAAAAACGGTTTAAAAAATATACGCGGCGCATCAGAAAATCCGAAAGTTTATGCAGAAAAAAAAGAGCAGGCAAAATAATCAGCAGATTGCCCAATACAGCAAAAAAATAGGCCTTGAAAAATCCAAAATGAAAGGCAAATATAGCGGTTGGAATCGCTCCGCGCACTTCCGAAATCGGCGCCGCCCCAAATAGAATCGTCATGATTTCCTGTTGCATTAATATTAGATTAACAGTAATCACCGCTTATTTCAAATCTGTTTTAATTTAAATTTTACACTTGACTTTTTTTATTGTCGTGATATTTTTGTAGAAAAATTCTTTAAAAAGTCAAAAAGGAGGCGGCTGAATTGAAGAGCTTATTTAAAGAAAAGTCTTATGGGAGCGTAGTCACGGTTCCTAATATAATCACATTTTCTGGTATTGTTGCTATCGGTTTTTATGCATACGGATTTTTAACGAATAGCAGGTGGTTGCTGGGCATTATGTTATTTCTGGCTGGCTTAAGCGATTTTCTCGATGGCGAAGCGGCGCGGAGATTATATCAAAAAACCAGAATCGGAGAATTCCTTGACCCGTTAAGGGACAGGCTTCTGCTTCTGGCGGTTTTGGCAAACATATTTTATATTGCCGATTTCCGACTTCTTATTTTATGGGGAAGTCTCATTGTAGCATTTGAAATTCTGACTGCTTTTAATAATTTATTTCTCATAGCGCCTCGGAACAGAAAAGTTCATCTTGTAGGTAAATTGCGGCAAGCGATCCACTTGCTTTTAGCGGGATTTGTGATATTGAGTTTTTATTTTCAAGATATTATTTTCAACATCACAAAAATAAATTTTGATTTTCCGCTGGATTTAGCATTGCCATTAATGGCAGCTTGTTCTTTCGTTGCATTATTTTTTTACGTATTTAGCGCTAAATAATAATTAGCGACATTTGACATCGATAACGTCATCGCAAGACGTTAGATTAAATTAAAGCCCGTTCAGGCGGAAAAACTTGAATAGGCTTTTTATTTTCCAAAAAATAATGACCCCGCCGTGGCGGGGGAATATATTTTTTGAGAACCCCGCCCTCTATGCTCACCAAATTATGAGAAGGTTTTATTTTATTTGCAAATGATTTATAATTTAGTA
>CAYIFM010000105.1:0-1817 GCA_964362705.1 uncultured Candidatus Saccharibacteria bacterium
GCAAAAAGGGCTGGTATTGTTGATCGATTGGGCGGAGTCTTCCATTATGGGCGCAAAACATATCGTCGCCAAAAATAAAGCGCGGGAAATTTTTGAGAAGAATGGTTTTGTTTTTGAGCGAGATATTAATGCGGGAATTAACCATTATGGTATGATACTTAGGTTAGGTTCTAGCTAGATAGAGCCTAAGACTCTATCTAGAAGGTTCTAGAAAAACTATGAAAAGTTTCCAACTTATAATTTTAATTGTATTCATCGCCTTAGCCGTTTTTGGTATTTTGGTTTTTTCCGGCGCGATACCGCTCGGCGGGAACAATTCTCCCGGCAGTCTCGGCACTGTGTCGTTGTGCGGGACAATCAAATCTTCCACTATGCTATCGCTCATCGAAGACTTTAATAAAAGCAACCCTTCGTTTGTAGTTAAATACGAGCAAAAATCGATAGATACCTTCGATCAAGACTTGCTCGAAGCGCTAGCCCTAGGCGCGGGTCCCGATTTGATTTTTCTGCCGGATAATTTGGCGTTTCATTATTCCAATAAAATTTTTACCGTTCCATATGGCAGTTATTCCATTTCTTCGTTTAAAAACACTTTTGCCGGAGCCGGGGAAGTTTTCTTGACAGGAAAAGGTATTCTAGCATTTCCTCTTTCGATTGATCCGCTTATGATGTATTACAATCGCAGCATTCTCGATAGCAGTGGAGTCGTCTTTCCTCCCGCTTCCTGGGACGACTTGCTCGGTCTTATTCCCAAACTTACGCAAAAAGACGAGTCGAATAAAATAATAAAAAGCGCTGTAGCGCTGGGGCATTTTTCAAATGTTACTCACGCCAAAGATATTTTGACTGCTTTGTTTATGCAGGCGGGAAACGGGATTGTTGGCGAGAGAGACGGGGTTTTCTCTTCTCTCTTGGGTTCGACTAGCGGTAAAGTTAATCTTGCTTCCGTTTTGCAATTTTACACAAATTTTGCCGACCCAAACAAGGAATCATATTCTTGGAACAAGTCTTTTCCAAAATCCGACGACGCTTTTGGAAGAGAAGATCTCGCCTTTTATTTTGGATTTGCGAGCGAGCTTTCTTCTTTGATAAACAGAAATCCAAATCAAGATCTGGGGATTGCTCCGTTTCCGCAAATTAAAAATACCAACTCAAAATTGACAAGTGCTCGCGTGACAGGCATAGCTATTTTATCTTCTTCCAAAAATTTCGATACAGCTTTCACGGCGGCAGGACTTTTGTCGGGAGCAGACTTTGCTTCCAAGTTTGCCGCCCTAGAAGGTGTGGCGCCGGCGCGCAGGGACTTGCTCAAGGTAAAACCGGCTAATTCTTATTCTCCCACTTTCTATGATCCGGCTCTTTTCGCGAGAAGCTGGCTTGATCCGTCGTCCAGAAATACGGATAGCATTTTCCGAAATATGATTGACGGAGTGCTTTCAAATGCTATGACTTCTGCCAATGCAATCGCCGACGCAGGCAGTAAACTGGGTCTTTTGTTGCGCAGATAGTTGATAGTCAGGTTCTAGCTTTTAGGTGCTAGGTTCTAGAAAAATACATGAAAAAAATAAGTAAAATTTTATCTTACCTTGCCGCGTTCTTGGTGCTTGCCATGCCGGCTGTTTCTTTTGCGTATAAATTCGGAGACCCCCTGGTTCCACCTTGTAGCGTTGATTCAATCACAAAACAATGCACTTGGGGATTTACTGAATTTATGATTCTCATAGATAATGTCATTCAATTTATTCTTTTTGACTTGGCTATACCTATCGCCGCTATTTCTTTTGCCTATGCTGGTTTCAAGCTGGTGACTTCAGGCG
>CAYIFM010000106.1:0-1793 GCA_964362705.1 uncultured Candidatus Saccharibacteria bacterium
TTATCTTTTAATAAAAGCGCCGCCGCCATGAAAGCGTCTTTGGGATCCCACGGTGAAGGCGGATTATTTCCGGTGCGCTTGGCAACGGCGTTTTTATATCCTTGCCAAGTGACAGGCATAAACTGGGCCGGGCCCATTGCTCCTCCGCAATATCCATACCAGCTTTTTTTGGAAACCGGCATAAGATTGGGGTCCAACCCCAGTTCGGAAGTGATTTGCACAAACGCAGTTCTCTGGCTAGCGCATCTGGAATGAGAAAGGTCAACCTTCCAATTCCCTTTGCCAACATTTTGGCCGAGGTTGGATTCCTCCGTGATTATTCCCAAAAGAAACGCCGGACGCACGCCAGTGGCTTTTTCCGCCAAATTGGCGTATTCAATGGCGCGCTCAAATGGAATTGAGGACGAGCCTACCAATAAAAAAAGCTGGCTTTTGATATTAGCTACGTTTTTTTGCTTGTCTTTTAAAACTTTTTGGTATTCCGATTCCTTACCTTTCGTATCTTTTAAAATTTTTTGTTTCTCCGCTTCGCGCCCGTCCAAGAATTTTTTCTGCAGTTCCTGCAGTGTTTTTAATTCCAATTCCTCCTGCCGCTTCACCTCCAATTCGTCGCGCGCGTTTTCTTCCTGAATTTTGAAATCGCTAAACCTTAAGAGCGCGTCCTGCAGCGATGCCTGCAGATTTTTTGTTGATTCCATTTCTCCGAAAAATTGCGAGAGGTTTTGATAAAGCAAAGCCAGTTCCAAAGGCGAAGCGTCATCGCTGTCCCTCACTTTACGCAAAAACTCCGAAAGGCTGGCTCGGGAGCTCAAAATTTCGCCCTCAAGCGTTTTGATGTTTTTTGATTTTTGCGCGATTTCAGAGTTTAATCCCTGAATAGCGAGGGTTCTCGCTTTAATTTCTAATTTTGCTTTGCTAATTTCCGCAGTCAGAAGATCTATATCTCCTTTTAAAGTGCTTGCTTCTTTTTGTTTTTGTAAAATTAAATTTTGATATTGGTCAATTTGAGTTTCGTATTGCTTTAATTCCGCCTCGAGCTCCGCCCGGCGCGATCCGACCAATGCCGGATCAACTTCCGCGTACGCGGAAGTTGCCAAAAGAAAAAAAACGCCGAATAAATAAGCAATGCTACTCATTTTTTGAAGAAGTCGCCGTAGAAGTCTCCGCTGCTTCTTCGCCTTCAGCTTTGGGTTTCTTGCTCAAAACTTCTATTGATTCCAGCGACGGCGCCGTCGCTTCTTCGCCCTTAAGCGCTTCTTCGGCCCTTGGCGCCTCAACTAACGCTATAATTTCATCAGGATTTTTTAAAATTTTAACACTTTTAGACACTTTTAAATCTTTAACGGCGAACGAATCTCCGGCGTTTTTTAAAATGGAAAGATCTACATGCAAAGCGCGCGGCAAATCAGCAGGCAAAGACTCCACTTCTATGGCGTGCAGGACTTTGACTAAAATCCCTCCGCTTTTTACGGCGTCCGATTCTCCCATAAACTCCAAAGGCACTTCAACTTTTACTGTTTTTGTCATATCTACCGCGTAAAAATCCGCGTGTATCGGCGTGTCTTTCAAAGGATCTATGGCAACGTCTTGGATAAGGACATTCCTCTTTTTGCCATCCAGCTCCAATTCCACGATAGACGATTCGCCGGCAGACTTCCAAAGTTTTAAAAAATCAATTTCTTTAACGGCAATTGATTCCGAGGGCTTTCCTTTGCCGTAAATAACCGCGGGTAAAAAGCCGCGCTTCCGCAGGCTGTTTGTCTTTTTGCCTAAAATATCCCGTTTTTCGGCGA
>CAYIFM010000107.1:0-1777 GCA_964362705.1 uncultured Candidatus Saccharibacteria bacterium
GGCGGCATCGCGGGGCTGGTTTGGGAGGAGGGCACGACGAAAGAGAGCAGACTCTAAACCAGATTTTGGTGGAATTGGACGGATTTGAAACAAACGAATCGGTTATCGCCATAGCCGCTACCAATAGACCTGATGTTTTGGATCCTGCCTTGCTCCGGCCAGGCAGGTTTGACAGAAGGGTTGTTTTGGATTTGCCGGACATCGCGGACCGCGAGGAGATTTTAAAAATTCATTCAAAGAAAAAACCGTTTGCCGAAGATGTGAATTTGCGGCGGATCGCGGAGCGCACGCCGGGTTTTTCCGGCGCGGATTTGGCAAATTTGGTAAATGAAGCCGCGATTTTAGCAGCCCGAAACAATAGAAAACGCGTTGAACAAATGGATATCATCAATTCAATAGAAAAGGTGCTTTTGGGGCCCGAAAGGAAAAGCCATATTTTATCCGACAAAGAAAAGAAAATCGCCGCTTATCATGAAGCCGGGCACGCTTTGGTGGTGGCGGCTTTGCCTGATATGGATCCGGTGCATAAAATTTCAATAATTTCGCGCGGCCGCGCGGCCGGGTTTACTTTGAAACTTCCGACCGAAGATAGGCATTTTTATTCGCGCAAGCATTTTCTTTCTGAACTTGCGATTTCTTTGGGCGGGTATGTCGCCGAAAAATTAATTTTTGGGGACGTGACCACGGGCCCGCACGACGATCTTAAAAAAGCAACGGATTTGTCGCGCGCGCTTGTCACAAAATACGGAATGTCCGACAAAGTCGGCCCGCTTTCTTTCGGCGGCCGTGAAGAATACGTGTTTTTGGGAAAAGATTTTTCAACGGAGCGTGAATATTCCGAAACATTGGCGACTTTGATTGATAAAGAAGTCTCAAGGCTTATGCAGGGGGCTATGAAGCGAGCGAAAGAAATTTTAACCCGCCACAAAAACGCACTGGACGCCCTCGCCCAAAAACTTATAAAAGAAGAAACAATTGAAAGAGACGAATTCGCGAAATTCGTCCAAGCATACGGCATCAGCGCCGCTTAGCGGCTTCAGGAGTTTTGTATTGCCATTTGTCGAAAAGTTTTTTCAAATCCTTTTCAAAACCGGGGTCGGCAAACAATGTTTCCTCCGCAGCGAATTTGCTATATGTGGCAAGATAGCTGTTTATAAAATTTTTTAAATCGGAAAAGCCGGAAAAAAGCGATTTAAAGTTAATATTAAATTGCTTTTGTAGCTCTCTCGTGGCATTTAGCGCGTAAGCCCATGCTCTGCGTTCGGAAATACTTCTAAGAACTATTAATTCTTTTACCAAGTCCATTTGCCGTGTTCTATTCCCTAATAAGGCAGTGGAGTGTAACTCGTCGCTTATTCTCTTAATGTGTTTTAGTTCGCTGGCATTAGCGTCGCGATTCGCGTGGCCAATTTCGTGGAGCACCCCAAAAATCAATTCGGGCTTATCTACGCCGTCCACTTCTATCAGCTTTGGTTCTGGGAGCCAATAAGTCCGCAGGCCTGGCTGTTCCGAACGCGCAAGAGGGTCTTTGCTCTCGGCTAATTTATGGTTTACGAATATAAATCTAGGAGGAAGCAGCGAGGCAAAATCAAAAATTTTTTCGCCAGATTTGCTTTTAATAAGTACGCTCACCTCTCCTTCTTTGGTTTCATTTATTTCTACGATTTTTTTGTCCGGAAATTCGTAAGAGAATATCGGAGTTTCTGGGACGTTTTCTATGTTTTCTTTTCCAATATTTTCCATATTTTTATTTTATGCGAGCGGTAGGACTCGAACC
>CAYIFM010000108.1:0-1752 GCA_964362705.1 uncultured Candidatus Saccharibacteria bacterium
AAGATACTTAAAAAATCTAAAATTTTAAATGCGCGAAAGCGGTTAAGGCGATAGCGATAGCGTCCAATTCGTCGTCAGATTTTTTTGATTTATCTATTTCAACCAAAATTTTCACCATTTTTATCATTTGCTCTTTATTTGCCCTACCATAGCCTGTGGTCGCTATTTTTATCTGAGGCGGGGAAGCTTCGAAAATTTTAAGTCCCGCCTGCGCGGCTTCATAAACTACCACCCCGCGCGCTTCGGCGACTCGCATCACCGTTTTTTGATTGGTATTTAAAAATAAAGTCTCGATGGCTAACACTTCAGGCTTGTATTCTTTAATTACTTTTCTTATTTCTTCACCGATCAATTTTAGTCTTTCAGCAAACTCCAATTTTGCCGAAGTTTTGAAGCATTCGGAAAAAATAACGCGTTCTTTCTTGTCTTTTTCTAATATTGCTATTCCCAGCCTCTCAAATCCGGGGTCTATGCCTAAAATGCGGGTCATAGTGTTAATTCTAACATTTTTTGGGTTGTGATATTATGTAAAACACACGGCTCTAGTTCCGCCAACAAGATGGTGGGGGCTGTGGCAGGGAAGCGGGCCCTGTTATTCTGAAATACAGAAAGAAAGTTTTATGTTGAGTGGCCCTTACTTCCACTCAACACTATCTTAAGAGTCGTTAAGACTTGAAAAAGACACTGGCGGCTTTTTTTATTTCTACCCAAATTTTTACAAAAGTTTCTCTTGTTTTTCTTTGAATTCAAAGCCTAAATGTTCATATGCTTTCTTTGTTGCCACTCTTCCTCGCGCTGTGCGTTCTAGGAGTCCGAGCTGGAGCAAGTAGGGTTCCACCACTTCTTCTATCGTCGCTTCTTCTTCGGACAGCGCCGCCGAGATGGTTTTCAGTCCCACCGGCCCGCCATTGAATTTTTCAATCAATATTTCCAAAAATTTTCTATCAGATGCATTCAGCCCTATTTCATCTACTGCGAGCATATCAAGCGCTTCTCTCACTATTTTTTTATCTAAAATCTTCTTATTTTCTTTCTTACTGACTTGCGCAAAATCGCGCGCTCGTTTCAAAAAGTAATTTGCCGTGCGGGGAGTGAAGCGGCTGCGCTTGGCAATTTCTGCCAAGGCTTCTGTTTCTAGAACAATATCCAAAAGTTTGCTTGATCTCTCGATAATTTTTGCTATCTCTTCATTTGAATAAAACTCTAAGCGAAAAACTCCGCCGGAGAAACGCGAACGCAGGGGAGAGGAGATCATCGCAACGCGAGTCGTCGCCGCTATCAAAGTAAATGGTGGCAAATCCAGCTGGATAGTGCGTGCCGAAGGACCCTTGCCGATAATTATGTCGAGTACACCGGATTCCATGGCCGGGTAGAGGATTTCTTCCACCATTTTATTCAGCCGATGGATTTCGTCGATGAAAAGGATGTCTCCGGGGGCTAAATTGGTCAAAATTGAAGCCAAATCACCCACTTTTTCAATGGCTGGACCGGAAGTGATTTTCATCTGCCTGCCGGTCTCTTTAGCAATTAGGTGCGCAAGGGTAGTTTTTCCCAGTCCGGGCGGTCCATAAAATAGGATATGTTCAGGAATATGCCCGCGCTCTTCTGCCGCCCGTAAAAGGATTTTAACATTGTCTTTTATATGTTTTTGACCGATATACTCTTCCCAGCGGGTCGGGCGCAGGGTCTGGTCCAATAAAGGATCCCCATTGCCGTTCGTTTTAGGAAGAGGGGCTGGAGCCGGTTTAGTGG
>CAYIFM010000109.1:0-1727 GCA_964362705.1 uncultured Candidatus Saccharibacteria bacterium
ACTTTTCATCCAAACTCACGCCAAAGCCGTCAAGAATTTGGATATTTAAAAAAAGAGCCTTGTGTATAGCGCACTTGACTTCTATTTTCAAGGGAGTATAATGGCATTATCAAAGCCCGAGGGGGCTTTTAAAAATGGCAAAAATCGATATGTGGAATAAATTTATAAATTATCTTAAAGAGACGAGGCTCGAGATGAAAAAAGTCAACTGGCCGACTCGAAAAGAGGCGACGCGTTTTACGCTTACCGTGATTTTAGTGTCGCTGGCCGTTTCCGCGCTGCTCGGCGCCTTTGATTTTCTTTTTCATTCGGTTTTAGTTTTACTTATTTAATATTATGGCCAAACAGACATCTGAATTTGGAAAAAATTGGTACGCCGTGCATACTTACTCCGGCTACGAAGACGCCGTTGCCAGAAACTTGCGCCAGAGAATAGAATCTTTGGGAATGGAGGATCAGATTTTTCAAGTCATTGTGCCGAAGGAAAAGAAAATTAAGATGAAGGGAGGAAAGCGCGTCGTGGTTGAAGAAGAGATTTATCCTGGCTATGTTTTAGTCGAGATGATTGTAACCGACGCTTCGTGGTATGTTGTAAGAAATACTCCGCGTGTCACGGGATTCGTGGGATCGGGCATTACCCCCGTGCCTTTGGCAAAAGAAGAAATAGACTCTCTTTTTAAGAGAATGCAAAAAGAAGAGCCTACGCATAAAATTGACGTCGCGGTGGGAGACGCGGTTCGAATCCACGACGGGCCGTTTAAAGATTATGAGGGCAAGGTGAGCGAAGTAGATGAATCAAGAGGCAAGGTCAAGGTTTTGGTTTTAATGTTCGGCAGGGAGACTCCCGTTGAGCTCGACTTTTTACAAGTTAAAAGAATATAAATTAAGCATATGGCAAAAGCGATAAAAACGATAGTTAAACTTCAGATTCCGGCTGGGAAAGCCACGCCCGCGCCGCCCTTGGGACCCGCTTTGGGCCAGCACGGAGTCAACATAGGGGAATTTGTTTCAAAATTTAACGCGGCTACCGCGCAAATGGGAGGAGACATCATTCCCGCCGAAATTACGATCTACCAAGACCGGACTTTTGATTTTAAATTGAAAACTCCTCCGGCTTCGGATCTTTTGCGGAAAGCCGCCGGAGTTGAAAAAGGCGCGGCAAACCCCAAAACAGGAAAAGTGGGAAAAATTACGCGCGCGCAACTGCGCCAAATTGCCGAGCGGAAACTTGAGGATTTAAACGCCAACGATGTTGACGCCGCGATGAAAATCATCGCGGGGACAGCCAAAAATATGGGTATTGACATTGTGGAGTAGGGGTGCTAGGTTAAACCCAGAGAGGAGGAACGGTGTTTATGAGAAAAAAACCCAAAAAGGGCGATGTCGTTTGGCTTGACGGCTGGGGCGGAATCATAGGGATTTTTGATAGGTATGATTCCAAGAAACAAATTCTATATCTTAGTTTTCCTAAACATTTAAAGTGGCGGTTCGATACAGTAGGAGAAGCTCACGAGTTTCTAGCTGTGCGCCCTGAGTATTTCAGGATTTTGTCGGCGCCAGAGACGCTGGAAAAAGCATCACTAGTATTTGCATAAGCAATAAAAACCCTCGTTATCTAGGCGGCCGACACGGCCGCGTTTTTGGTTTTGGGGAATTACCAACCAACAGCGGGGATTTGGATGCCTAATTTTTGTTTTATGTTTTTTTTGTTTTGTTTGGTATGTACC
>CAYIFM010000110.1:0-1403 GCA_964362705.1 uncultured Candidatus Saccharibacteria bacterium
GCGCGCGCGATCAGATAGGAAGGCGAGTCAATATTGACGGCAAAAAAGGGAAAGTGATAGATGCTTCAGGGCTATATATCATAGCAGGGGCCTTGCTTTATTTTGTCTCGGCGCGCTTGATCTAACAATTTTGACCAACTTGTATTTGACAAGCGCATTATATGCGCTAAAATAATTTTAGAATGCGGGAGTAAGAAATGGATGAAGCCACATTCACGAAAATGCTGATGGATAGCAAGGTTTCAGATAGAGCGGTATTTAGGGCGCTTTTGCTATATTTAAAAAACAAAGAAAAGACAGCCGAACACGCCACTCTTGCTGCTGACTAAGAATTTGCAAACCTTGTTGCCAAGAGACGTCCTGCGGTTTGGAAAAAATTTATGGAATTTGTTACCGAGGGGCACAAATACTGTTGCGGGCCAAATGCTATTCAGGATGCAGATTGGTTTTTAGCGAGAACATATAAAACGGTTCGCGTGTGGTTTTGGAGAGTTAAATTTTATTTCAAATACGGCGAGTAAAACCAGATAATATCCTGGTTTTATTTTTTCTCCGCTCTCTCCACGTACTCGCCGGTTGTGGTGTTGACGCGGATGACGTCGCCTTCGTTTATGAACATCGGGACGTTGAGCATGAGGCCGTTTTCAAGCTTAACGGTTTTAGATCCTCCGGTAGCGGTATCGCCTTTATAAGATGGCGGCGCCTCAACGACTTTGTAATCCATTTTGACCGGAAGCTCTATGTTGATTATTTTATCGCCTCCGCCAGAGGCGGATCCGCCTTTGGCGGAGAATTTATACGCAATCACTTCGGTATTCGGTTTTAAAAATTTTGTCTGATCCGCGATGGTTTCCTCTTTTAACTGGAAGCGGTTTCGAGGACTCCCTTTTTCGCAAAACCAAAATTCCCCACGATTTGCGTATAGGAATGTAATCGGCTGTTTTTCTATCTCGGCTTCGGGAAAAGCATCGCTCCCCTGGAATGATTTTGTCACAATTTTGCCTGTAATCAGGTTTTTGAGCTTGGTTTGCACGGTGGGTTTTCTTTGCTGCATGCGCAAAAAATTATACTCCAAAACAAGATAGGGCTCGCCCTCCATTTCAAAAATCGTTCCTTTGGTTAAATCCGTATATGAAAGCATTTAAAAATATTGTATATTAAATTTAATGGAATATCAAATCACCGTAGGCATGGAAATCCACGCGGAGCTTCGGACAAAAACGAAGATGTTTTGCTCTTCAAAAAACGATCCGGACGAAAAACATCCCAATATAAATATCTGCCCAGTTTGCGTGGGCCACCCGGGGACGCTCCCTGTGATAAACGAAGAAGCGGTGAAATTGGTTCAGAGGGTGGGCTTGGCTTTGGGAGGAGTGGTCCAAAAATTTTCGCGCTTTGACCGC
>CAYIFM010000110.1:1413-1686 GCA_964362705.1 uncultured Candidatus Saccharibacteria bacterium
ATAACGAGAATACACCTGGAAGAAGATGCCGGCAAATTGATGCATGATCCTAGCGGCAAATTTAGTCTAGTTGATTTTAATAGGGCAGGAGTGCCCCTGATGGAGCTGGTGACGGAGCCGGATATTAAATCGGCAAAAGAGGCCAAAAAATTCGCGGAAGAGCTTCAATTAACTCTGCAATACCTCGGTGCCTCGGAAGCAAATATGGAAAAAGGGGAGATGAGGTGCGAGGCAAATATTTCTGTTTCTAAAACCAGTGATATGGGAACAAAA
>CAYIFM010000111.1:0-1657 GCA_964362705.1 uncultured Candidatus Saccharibacteria bacterium
ACGCGGGCTTTGTCGAGTTTGGGAAGCTTGATAGTAAGAAGGCCGTTTTTGATGGTGGCCTCTGCTTCGTCGGAGTCTACTTCTTGGGGGAGCAAAATTGAGCGGCTAAAAGCGCCCCAATAAAGCTCTTGGTAAAAATAATCGTTTCCGGTAACTTCTTTTATTTTTTCCCTTTTTCCGCGGAGCGTCACCATCTCGTGGGTAACCTCAACATCCAAATCTTCCGGCTTCACCCCGCCCACAATAGCCTGCAAGACAATCTCCTCCGGAGTTTGCCACAAGTCCACGGTAAGCTGGGCCTCTTCGTCTTGCGGGAGTTCGTGTTTGGAGGCCTTTTTATCTCCTTCAATGGGCACGCGCACCGCCGGGGCGCGGTCAACTCGCACTCCTCCGGTCAGACGTTCAAAAAATGATCTTTTTTCCATAATGTTAACTCTATTATTCTATTATACTATGATTCTTCTCGCGCGTTCAAATAAGAGAAGCGCGGTCCCGCCGCCCAATACTACTAAAATCGTGGCCCAAAGCTCGGTAGCGGGATTCCATACACCATTTATTATAAAAAAATTGTAAAGCGAATGCAATAAAGTTGCCAAAAACACTCCCAAAATGAGCTCAAAAATCCTCCGCTCTTTGTGAAAAAACGTAAAAGCGAAGCCTGCCCCGACTAGGGCGGACGCGGCTATATGGAGAAGTATGGCGTTTACAAACCTAAATGAGGTTACGGTTACGGATTGGTATAACCCGCCTTTTAAGCTGTCGGCGACAAATAAGACGTTTTCCAGAGCCGCGAAACCCAGCGCGGCGACAACCATGTAAACCATTGCGTCCACAGGCTCATCAAAATATTTGCTTTTTAACGCGGTAAAAAATGCTGCCGCTACCTTTACGATTTCTTCAACAAAAGCAAAGCCCAAAACATTAATTATCTGAAAGGCGCCCCCTCCGTATCCCCAAAGTTGGCGCAGAGAAATATTCGCGGAAAAGATGCTGTTTTCCAGAAGGATGGCGATGATTACTCCGCCCATACCGGCGAGAAAAACAACGGCGATTTCTCCTCTGGGCTCCGGATTCGCGTCTTCTTTTAACCAAAACCAAAGCCAAAATAGCGGCGGGGCTATGCCCAAAACCAAGGCGGCAAAAATATATGTTATCGGGTCCACTCCTCTATTATAAGCAAATTTTTGCCATTAGGCATCTCGCCCCAGATTTTTTCCGTGATAAACGGCATGAAAGGGTGGAGCAATTTGAGCGATTCCTTTAAAACATAAGCCAAAATTTCGGCGTTCATATTTTTTTTGGATTCTTCAATATAGGCATCGCAAAAATCATGCCAGAAAAAATCATAAAGAATATGCAGCGCTCTGCCGAATTCATATTTGTCTATAAGTTTGGAAACTTGTTTTTGGGTTTTAGCGAGCTGGGCAAGGATTTTTTTATCAGCCGCGCGCTGTGTCTTCCCGCGCGCTGAATTTTGCAAAACAAATCTCGCCGCGTTCCAGATTTTATTGCAGAATTTTTTGCCCGCCACCACATGTTCTTCCGACCAATGAATATCTTGCCCGCCCATTGCTTGCCAAATTAAACCGAACCTTGTCGCGTCCGCGCCGTATTTATTTATTAAATCCATAGGATCAATGCCGGTGCCGAGAGATTT
>CAYIFM010000112.1:0-1625 GCA_964362705.1 uncultured Candidatus Saccharibacteria bacterium
TTTTTTTGACGATGTTGCCAAATCCGATATTATTTTTATTTCTGTCCCAACGCCTCCAAAAAAAGACGGTTCTTGCGATACTTCCATTGTAGAGAGTGTTGTTGCGAAGTACCACGCGCCGGGGAGGGTTTTGGTTATCAAATCGACAGTTGAGCCGGGGACGGCCGCTAGGCTTCAAAAAAAATACAAATCTCCGATTCTTTTCAATCCGGAGTTTTTAACGGAGTCGCGCGCTTGGGAAGATTTCGTAAGGCCAGATCGTCAAGTAGTGGGGCATACCGCCGCTAGCCTTGGGTTTGCGAGCGCCGTTCTTAATCTATTACCAGTCGCGTACTTCGCTTCCCCGGGAACATTGGGGACTTATGAGTTTACTCGCATCAATTCTTCGGAAGCCGAATTGGGGAAATACGCCAGTAATGTTTTCGGCGCAATCAAAGTAACTTATGCTAATATTTTGGCTGATTTTTCTAAAGCGCTGGAAGTTGTTTCTCGGCGAGAAGGCATTAAGCTTCCTATGAGTTATGAAAACGTAAGAAAAATGGTCGCGCATGATCGGAGGATTGGAGACGCTTGGATGAACGTTTATCATGGAAATTATAGAGGCTTTGGAGGGTACTGCTTTCCCAAAGATTTTAAGGCGTTCACGGCGTTTGTTGAGAAATTGGCGCGCAAGCTTAATAAAAAAAAGGACAAAGAGTTGAAAGGACTTATTAATCAGTCGCTCAATGTCCTTCGGGCGATTTGGTCTTACAACGAATACTTGTTAAAAACGCAGGGCCTTACCGTGCAAATGGTAAGCTCGCATGAAGCAAGCGTTAAAAAAATGCTCGCGGAGAAATGGAAAAAACAAACAAAAAAGTAGTCGTAACAGGAGGCGCGGGTTTTATAGGATCGCACGCTGTTGATCTTTTAGTTGGAGAAGGCTTCCAAGTGCATGTTGTGGATAATTTACTTTCCGGTAAGTTAGAAAGGATTAACCAAAAGGCCTTTTTTCATAAAGCAGATATTCGAGACGAAGCGGCGCTGAAACCGATTTTTTCCGGGGCGCAAGCTGTTTTTCATTTGGCGGCGCAGCCTAGGATGCAATATTCCATACAAGAACCGAAGCTCACGAACGATATCAATATTACCGGCACTTTAAATGTGCTGCTGGCGGCGCGTAATGCCGGTGTTAAGCGCGTTATCTATTCCGCCTCTTCTTCGGCGTATGGCACGAAGCATTCATTGCCTTTGCACGAGGACTTGGAAGCCTTGCCAGTGATTCCGTATGCGATTCAAAAACGAGTAGGCGAACAATATTGCCAGATGTTTTCATATTTTTATGGGTTGGAAACCGTTTCGTTGAGATATTTTAATGTTTACGGACCGCGCCAGACTACGGCGCAAGACGGGCCCTATGCCACAGTGATAGGGATTTTTCTTGAGCAAAGAGAACGAGGCGACGCGATGACGGTAGTGCCAGATGGTAAACAGCGGAGAGATTTTACGCACGTTCTGGATGTCGCGCGCGCAAATTTTTTGGCGATGACATCTCCCAAAGTAGGAAAAGGAGAAATAATCAATGTGGGTACGGGCACAAATTACAGCGTTTTGGATGTTGCGGAAATGATTGGGGGACCATGGAA
>CAYIFM010000113.1:0-1610 GCA_964362705.1 uncultured Candidatus Saccharibacteria bacterium
ATCCCACGCCAACACCACGAGCCGTTTATATCCCGCGCCGTCAAGTGTTTGCGCGTCCATTGCTAAATCCTCAACCTTATGCGCCGCAACAGCCCTGTCCGGATAACCGCAATAAACTAGTTCCAGCGTTCCGTCTTCGGTTTTCCGCACTCCCAAATCCTTATGGTTTGCCATCGGCTCCGCGCCGTAAAGTTTTAAAATAATTTTCTGCATCTCATAAATCCGCGCCCCGCCCAAATAAATCATCTCGCGCTGATAATTTCCAATGTTCTCAATCAAAAACGGTTTGCTTTTCATCTCTACCATACGCCCGCGCGCGACTTGTATTCCAACCTTGCCCAACTCGCAGCCAATCCAATGACGGCGAAGCTCTTCAGCTACAGAGATAGTGGTCCCAGAACCAAGAAAAAAATCGGCAATGAGATCGTTTTCGTTTGATGAGGCCTTTATTATTCGTTCGAGTAGAGCCTCTGGTTTTTGAGTAGCATAATCGGTACGCTCCGAGCTGGATGTGTTTAATTGCAAATCATCATCGTCCCACAAACTTGTTATAGGTGTACCTTTTGCTTCGTCTAAATATTTTCGTTTATTTTGCCCCGACTGTTGATATCCTCTACCTCGCAAAAGTGCATATTTTCTGCCCGCCTCGTCGGTATATTTATACTCACCCTTAACATACCCCTCGGTCATTTTTCGGTATAGTTGATTGAAAATATGTTTATCCGTTTTAGAATATAGAAAAATGCTATCAGTTTGGGTGGTAAATTTTTGACTAGCCTGATTCTTTACACCAGAGTATTTTTTCCAAACTATTTCATTCACAAAATTTTCTTTCCCAAAAATTTCATCCATCATTACTTTCACATAATGCCCCAGGTGCCAGTCAAGGTGCACATAAATTGAGCCGTCGGGCGCGAGGAGCCGCTTCATCAGTTGCAGGCGCGGGTAAAGCATATCCAAATAGCTGTCCGTGCCGCCGGCCCAAGTGTCTTTGTAGGCGAGCCGCTCAATGACCGACGGCTCCTTGGTGAATTCAAAATCCTGGGACTGGATTCCCGCCTGCGCGGGAATGACAGAAGAAGAAAGTTTTATTTTATGCGAATAGTCCGCCTTGGAATCAAACGGCGGATCAATGTAGATAAGATTTATTTTGCCCTCATAGCCCTGATTCAAAAGCGCCTGCATCGCGAGCAAATTATCGCCCCAAATAAGACGATTCATTTTTTGCTTGTCCAGTTCCGACTCGCCCAAAAGTTTATCCTGAAAAGACATCGGCAAAGTCCCGGCGGTTTCCGGATTTGGAATCACCACCTCGGCGGTCTGAAATTCTATATCTTTTGGATTAGGCGCGCGGTGCGGCTTTGAGTCCCAGATAATTCGCGCTGAATCTTTTTTGCGATGTATGCCGTTATTGTTCATAAAGTCATAACTTGTTTATTTTTTCCAATCCCTAATCCATCCTACGCATAAAGCTTCGGAGGACTTATAGTAATCAAACTTTTGTCTTTGGCCGCCAGTCGCGAATCAGCAGGCTCCGGCCTTGTTTTAAAACCTTCACTTTTTGCTTTTCCCGCCAGCCAAGATCGGCCAAAAACTCCACCGGCAACGTG
>CAYIFM010000114.1:0-1543 GCA_964362705.1 uncultured Candidatus Saccharibacteria bacterium
CAAGAACAGCGACAGCCCGACAAAACCGGTTTCGCTCGAAATCAACAAATAAAAATTGTGAACCGGCTGGTAGATATATGAGGGCCAATGCTTTAGCTTGTTCATCAACTGCGGTACGGATTGTCCAATACCGATACCCAATATGGGATTAGCTATCATTACCGATCCCGCGATTTTGTTGTAAAAAATTCTCTGTGTTACCGCTTCTTCATCCATTGAAACCAGCACCCGCGATTTAACTTGCGGCCAGAAAAGAGCGGCAAATAAAACACTGGTCACAAAGGTAATGGTAACAATAGTAACTGTGTATTGCTTGGTCGCCATCAAAAAACCATGAAGACTTTTTTTGAAAAGCAATAAAACCCTGACAGTCGCTCCCAGCGCCCAAAGGCTGATAATAATTCTTGAAAAAGTGAAAAATAAGCCCACCAAAAGGATTGGATAACCCAAAATCAGGAAACCCTCCTTCGCCCTGCGGGCTTCGGAAGGGCTATTTTGCTTATGGGCAAAATAGAAATAGTAATTATAAAAAGCGAATATCGCCAAAAAAAGCCAGGCGGCCAAGACGTTCGGATGCGGCGTTGTGCCGTAAGCGCGGAGGTATTTTTCCGAATCGGCGATAAAAATGGCAACACCGGTAGCATTTACGGAGAGCGGGCTTTCCCCGAGCAATTTTAAACCCAAATTCCCCTGCTTGAAATACTGCGCGATAGCAATTGCCGCTTGAAAAAACCCGGAAGCAATGATAATTACCAGAATCTCCCGAAACTTAAAAATTTTTCCGAAGGATGCTCGCAAATAAAAGTAAAAACCGATAAACTCGGCCAGCTTCAATAATTGATAAAATGATAATCCGACGATACGCGAATTAAAAATTGAGAGCGCGGAAATTATGAAAAATCCAGCGAGCCATAGATGAGAGTTTGACCATTTCAACTTGAATGTTTCGACAAAAGAGGATTTGATTTCGCCGGAGCTTTTAGTTTTCAAAACTCTGACTATCCAAAAAACAAACAGCAGAAAAATCAAAATATCAGTTCCATAAACAAACCCCGCCGTCCATTCGTTAAATGGCCGCGTCCATTGCGCCACAATCAGCCGCGTTTCAAACGGAATAGCAAAGATGAGAAGATAAAAAACGCAATTCTCCAGTTTTTCTAAAACTCTTGGCACAAATTGATTTTACCATAAAAAGCTCCGGCAATACCTTGCCCTCACTTAGTCCTCGGCTTCACTCGCCAGCTCATTCGGATCAGAATTTGTTGTCTAAAATTTCGGCACAAAGTATTGTATCGCCCCTCGCCGCATTTGAATGTGTCCCTCGCTACGCTCGGGACAGGGCTCGACCCGAAATTTTAGACAAATGCTGATTCTCTATTCGCTGGCTCGCTTGCCTGCGGTGGCCGTTCGGACAAGATATTTGCCTGCGTATTTACGCTCTAGGTCTTGGCTTAAAAATCAGGTTTAGCGAAGTAAAGCCCCCATTACTTTTTGCGTCTTGGCGGCTGGGCAGGTAACAAATCCATTGAAATTTACGAAGTTT